>CAWAFF010000039.1:0-38940 GCA_963780945.1 uncultured delta proteobacterium
TATTGTTATGTTAACGCTTCAACCAGTACGTATTACTATCCGCCTGCTTCACATTTTCGGTAAGCGGTTCTTCGGCGAGCAGGTGGCAGACAATTAGATAGATGCCGTAGCAGGCAACCGTAGCGGAAAGGGCCGTGGCAAAATTGACACGAAAGGCGATGCTGCCAAATGGCAGGAAGGTAAATGGTTTGGCATAATTGACGAACAACGGATAGCCGGGGGAATGGGCGGTACCGAGAGAAAAGATGGCCGTGATGAATTCGCCACTGTCAAAGAAAGTGACAGAAGGTGCCAGGGTCAGCAGATGAATGGTGAGCGGCACTGTAACGGATAGAACTGCAAACGGATCTATCCTTTGAATCCACCTTATATTCCTCAACTATTTCTCCTTTTGGCCACTGGTTTCACTAATTGTTATTGTCCAGAGGACTTATCGCGCCACAGGTAATAGAACCGGCAATAATCGCCGGAAAAAAGCTGGCACCGTCGAATGACCAGCGCCACGCTCAGGGCAGTCCCCTTCTCGATATTGAATGCCATCAAGCCATATGCGCGGCAGCGTGGTAG
The DNA here is from genome assembly GCA_963780945.1 of uncultured delta proteobacterium. Classification (GTDB taxonomy): domain Bacteria; phylum Desulfobacterota; class Desulfuromonadia; order Geobacterales; family Geobacteraceae; genus Geotalea. The sequence goes on from CAWAFF010000039.1 coordinate 568, forward strand.
GTTCCCACGTCTCTCAGGGGATGCCGGACGGCCATGACGGAACGCCAGAAAAACCAGAATGACGTTGGAGGCCGTAATCGGAAGATCAATGGCAAATGATTGCAGAAGCAAATCCAAAAGGCCAGACAGAAGTAGACCCATATGGCAAAGGAGGTAATCAGAAGGATGAAGATCACCGAGGGCTTTGATGAGAGGCGGATGCCGGGAATGAAGGAAGCCCGGAAGATATTCTATGAAACCTTTGCCGGAAATGGTTTCAGCACGACACCGACCGCATGGATTGTCCAGACGGTTCTTTTTTTCAGCACAAGAAGAAAGGCAACCACGAGCACATAAAGGCCGAGGGTGGCATAGCCTCCCAGTTTAAGTCCGCTCTGGACGTTTTCCATGCCGGCAGGAAGTTCGACCGTAAAAAAGGTGATAAGAAGAAGGAGCAGGACGGTAAAACCGTCGAAGAGACGGTCCACAACCAGTGTTGCGAAGACGGCGCTAGTCTCGATCTTCTCTTTCTGCCCCAGGACATAGGCCCTGACAAACTCTCCCAACCGCGCCGGCAGAATATTGTTTGCCATATAGCCGATGATTGTGGATGGGAATAGATTGGACATGGCTGTATTCTTGATGGGCAAGAGGAGATACTTCCAGCGCACTGCTCTTATATAATAGCTGATAAAGGTTACAGCAATTGAAGGAAGCAGATAGCGATAATCCATCTCCTTGAAGGCAAGCATCAGTTTGTCGAAGTCGATCTTGCGAAAAAGCAGCACAAGAAAGAACAGGCTGATACAGACCCCTACCAGCAGCTTTTTATCAATGATCTTCCGGTGCAATGGTTAATCCTTCCAGGTATTGGTGATATTCGATTACCGACGCTCACGCAGAATGTCCGGGCATTTTTTAATATCCTCGGCGATGGCCTGCTGCAGGGCAGAATGTCGGCAAAGGTTTTTTCGTCACGAATCCTGTCGATAAACCAGATCCGGATCTCTTTGTGGTAAAGATCTCGCAATTCAAAAAGAAAGACCTCTATGGCCCGCGCCTGATTCTTGAAGGTGGGATTGGTCCCGATGTTACAAGCGCCATCGTAAAAATCCTCGCCAATCTTTACCTTGACCGCGTAGACACCATCCTTTGGCAGCAGTTCCTTTTCCGTTTCCAGGTTGGCGGTGGGGAATCCCAGCCCTTTGCCGCGATGATTGCCGTGGACCACCGTACCACCAATGGAGAAGTGTCGGCCCAGTAGCGGCACCACCCCTTTGACATTGCCGGCGGCAATCATTTTCCTGATGGCCGTACTGCTGAAGATGGTGCTATCATTGCTTATCGGTTTCAGCTCTTCAACCTTGAAAGAAAATTCCTTCCCCAGTTGGGTCAGCAGGGAAAGATTCCCTTCCCGGTTGCGGCCAAATGCATAGTCATAGCCGATGATGAGTCTTTTTACTCCCAGCTTTTCAACCAGAACCTTCTCCACAAAATCCCGGGCGGATGTGGCTGCAAATCCGGAATCAAATGGGATTTCCACCAAGTAATCGATGCCCGAGGCCTCAAAGAGTGTTTCTTTCTCAGCATAGGTATTTATCAGCAGTGGGCTTTTTTCAGGAGACAAAACTTTTAATGGGTGCGGGACAAAAGTCACCACCACAGACACTCCACCGCAGTCCATTGCTGCTTCTCTTAAGCGGCGGAATATCTCCCGGTGCCCCAGATGCACACCATCGAAGTTACCGACGGTGACGACGGCATTATGCAGTGCTTCTTTTATGTCAGAAAGGTTCTTTATAATTATCATTATGTTTTTTGGATGTATTTAGAAAATCAGCATGCAGGCGCAGCTTCCGGCTTAGGCTTCTGCTTGCCGAAGATCAGGGCCACCCAGACGCTGACCTCATACATGAGATAAAGGGGCACCATGATCACGAACATGGTGATCAAATCAGCATGGAATGCGGCTACGATGGAGCTAGCCAGCAGCGCATACTTGCGATTTTTGGCCAGCAAGGAGTAATTGACAATGCCGAAGCGCGCCAAGAGCAGCGCCAGCACCGGTAACTCGAAGATCAGGCCGAACATGAGAATCAGACGAACGCAGAAATTTACATAGGCGCTGAGATTGAACCAGCTCTGAAGCCCCTGCGCCTCATATGAAAGGGAAAAGTTGATGATGACCGGCCAGATAATAATAAGAAAGAAGATTGCGCCAAGACAGAAACTGATAGTACTGACGGTAATGAATGGCACCACCAGCCTCTTTTCCTTCCTGGTCAACCCTGGTGCCACAAACAGCCAAACCTGATAGAAGACAACCGGCAGAACTAGAATGAATCCGGCAAGGATCGAAATCTTGCACTGGATGAAGAAAGGCTCCAGGGGAGCGCTGTAATTAAGCATTCGCTCTTTTGCCGGCGCCGAGACTTCCTGTTCCAGTTTGTAGTGGGCGTAGGCAGCGGGGTAGCGTTTCTTTACCTCGCCATATACCTGCTTTTTCAAATCGGTCAGGTAGGTCTTGCCTGTCAGTGGCTTTTCTACGAACTTCAGCAGATCATTGGAAAAATTCCAGGAGATACCCATGCCGATAACTATAGCAATGAAAGAAACTACAATTCGCTTCCGCAATTCCACCAGATGTTCGATAAAAGGCTGAACTTTCTCATTAGCCATACATTAACCTCTTTTTTGACTACCATCACAGCATCGAATTTTATAGCATAGCGCCTGCTTAATGCGCAACAGCTTTAAAAATTGTAGCGGTCTGTGATTATTGTCAAAGGGTAAAACGTCGGGTTTCAGATGGACCTGATCATGGTTTCTGCTACTGCTTCAAGGCGGACTTCACCGTCAACGCTTACTGTGTCCAAAACTGCTTTGGGCATGCCGAAGACAATCGAAGTTTCCTCAGATTCGACAAATACCTTTCCCCCGGCAGCCTTTATGGCTTTGGCGCCGCACGCCCCGTCCTTCCCCATGCCTGTCAACACAAAGGCTACGGTCTTTCTGCCGCAAACCGCTGCTGCCGATTCAAACAGGACATCTACCGAGGGTTGATGCAAGGTATTCTGGGGATGTGTGTCCAGAACGACCCGCAACTGGCTGCCTGTCCGTTTCAGCTTCAGGTGGCTCCCTGCCGGGGCAATATATGCAGTACCAGGCATGACCGCTTCATCGCCTACTGCCTCCTTGACCGACAAAGCACAGAGTCGGTTAAGTCGTTCTGCCAGTGACGCAGTAAAACCAGCCGGCATATGCTGAACGATTAGAATCGGACAGGGAATAGACGCGGAAAGCCTGGTCAGAATATTCTGCAAGGCGGGAGGACCACCGGTTGATGTGCCGATGAGGACAACTTCCATTTCCCTTTTTGCAGCCGCTGCAACATCAGCCCGTGGTGAAGCTTTGCCTTCATCGATTCCTTTCAATTTGCCCACGTCCACCTGGGCTGCCATTCTAATTTTATCTGTCAGCTCTCTGGCGAGAGTGGAAATATCCATAGGGCCACCGGCCGCGGATTTGTCAACAAAATCAACGGCCCCGAGCTCCAGGGCATGCAGGGTATTGTCACCACCCTTCTCCATCAGTGAGCTGAGCATGATCACCGGCGTCGGGCATTCATTCATGATCCGCTCTAGAGCTGACAGCCCGTCAAGAACTGGCATCTTCACATCGAGTGTCACAACATCTGGGTTTAGGAGTTTGATCAGCTCTATGGCCATTTCTCCGTTGGAGGCCACATCAATTACTTGAATATCTGGGCTCTGTTCAAACATTTTGATAATTGCACGACGAACAAAAGCGGAATCATCGACAACCAGCACCCTAATTTTACGCTGATCATTAGCTGTCATGAAATGAGTTACCTTTTAACTGGTAGATTATGGCCCCCGGTAAACGGAGAGGCGAGTAAAGACTTGTGATTCTGGAAAGCGACTCGGAGTGCCCAAGAAAAAGAAGGCCCTCTTCTCTAAGGTAGCGGGCGAAATTCTCGACTATGCTCCTGATAGTATCATCGCCAAAATAGATAAGCACATTTCTGCAAAAAATGATGTCAATCCCCCGTTCAGGAAGGAGGCTGACCAAATCCAGCAGATTCCCCTGCATAAATGAGGTCATTGATCGAACCGATTCACTGATCTCGTAACCATTACTGCATTTTCTAAAGTAGCGCTTCAGGTGATGGGCAGGTGTCGAGTGAAAGGCACGACCGGCAATAGATGCCGGCCTTGGCGGTTGCGATAACATTATAATCCACATCAATGCCGGTTATTTCAACATCCCAGTTCCAGGAAAAACAGCCAGATTCCATAACCAACATGGCAAGTGTATAGACCTCTTCACCGGTCGAACACCCTGCTGAAAGAATCCGCAGCTTTTTATCACCAGTTCTCAGCTTCTGTTCCTTCAGAGAAGGGAGTATCACCTGAGAAAAAGCGTTCAACTGGTTTTCTTCACGAAAAAAATAAGTCTCATTGTTGGTAAGCAGAGAAATAAATGTATCCCGCTCTTCTCCAGCCCCTGGACCAAACTTCAGATAAACATAATATTCGGAAAAAGTGGCCAGCCTCAGTTGCCGGATATGGGGGAGCAGTTTGAGGGACAGGGCCTCTTCTCTGCCATTTTCCAAGGTCAGGCCAAAGGTTACCGCCACGTACTCCTTGATCAACCTGAATTCTTCAGGGGTCATGACCGAGTTGAAAGAGGTTTCCATCATCAATGCAACCATTTCTTATTGCCCATAATTAGGCCCGAGATAATCCCTAGGTATAGCGTCATTCTCCGGTTTGCCCACCACTTAGAATCAATGCATACGTCGCTGCTGTCCGGATTTCGGCCACCGGATCCGTTTTTACCAGAGAAACTAACGTTTTCATGCTTCCTTCGTCACCAAACTTGCCGAGAATGGTAATTATCCCCTGTCTCATCGGTGACGGTTCGTTGCTTGCCGCCAGTCGGTGCAGCAGGGACAAATGGTCGCGCCCCACCTCTGTCAGTGCGGCTGCCGCATATTTTCCGAGAACAGGATCTGCTACCCATTTTACCAGCTCCGCCACCGCCAAGGCGTTCCCGGATCTTGCCAAAGCGGATATGGCATTTTTTTTCACCAGATGGTCCTCATCATGGAGAGCCGCTGCAATAGCCGGAATTAGACGATCAGAACCCAATCGACCAAGTTCCTGCAAGGCGGCAACTCTGACACTCCAGTGCTGATCCCGGCAAGCCACTATTATTTCTTCCACGAAATCTTCAGCACCCAGACTTGCCAAAGCCTCGACAGCAAGTCTTCTAATATCAGGATCAGCATTGAGCAGGTAATGGGCAACGGTCTGCCCAGCTGCCCCTTTGCTGCTACCGATTTTACCAAGAGTCTCGATCACTGCAAATTCCAGATGCCTGGAAATACCGCCACTATTGAGATAACTTGCCAATGTGTCCTCTGCTTCAGCCCTGCCGATTCTGCCCATCGCCATGATGATCTCATAATCAAGCCGTTCGTCCTGGGTCCCCAGTTGCTGCAGGATTTGACTTAACGGTGCCTCCTCTCTGAATTCTGTCAGGGAAAAGAGGGCCTCTGCCCTGACAGAACTGTCAGGGTCGGCTAAAGCAGAAACCAGCAGGGGAAGATGCTCTCTTTTCTTCCATCTTCCAGCGGCCTTCACCGCTTCCTTCCGGACACACACGTCACTGTCCGAAAACAGAGCTGATAAAAACTTGCTCAGTGCATCAGCTTCCGCATAGCCAGCAAAAAGGGCAGCCACGGCCCTTTTTTGCGGGTCATTTGATTCGAAAAGGCGTCGGCACAATGGCCCTATGTAATCTGGCGAGAATCGTGACAGGGCTTTTGCCGCCAGCTCAGTCATGCAACTGCCTACAGTTCCATTCTCCAGCAATTGCTCCACCACGGGGAAGATTTTCGGGTCCGTTGCTCCTGCCAGAGATGCAATGACCTCTTGCTGCACCTCGGGTGAACCTTGGTGGAAGAGACACAGCAACTGATCCACAGGAACCTCGCCCTGCAGATTGCGTAAAAGACCCAGCACTACCCCTTGAATTTTCTGACTGTGGCAATGAAGCGCTTCCATCAACACGGGCGTGGCAACGGCCATTTCGGTAATGGCTTTTTTAGCAACATCTTCATAATCGTTATCTTCTAGCAAACTCAACAGCACTGGAATCGCGGCTTTTTCACCCAAAAATCCCAGGAGAGTGACCGCACCGCCTTTGGATTCGCAATTCTTACTGGAAGCAAGCCGTAAAAGATTTTCTATACCCCTCTTATCAATTGTCGCTGCAAGCTCATCCTTTACAACATGATCCCCATGCGCAACGATATCCGCAATGGCTGTGGCGGCTACAGCAACAAATTGTCCGCCGTTATCACAGAGAATCTCCACCAAAGAAGGCAGAGCGCTGCAATGGCCAATTTTACCTAAGGCAGTTATTACCGGTTGCCTCAAAAGTTCATTATCCAGAAGAGAGATCAAATGCGGCACCGCACGATCATCAGCCATTTCCCCCATGGCCACCACGGCAGGATATTGCAGCCAGAAATCTTCCTGAAGCAATTGGATAAGTGGTAGTAATGCCGCATCATCACCGATTTTACCCAGCGCCTCCGCCGCCGCATGACTAACGTTAACATCAGCATCACGCAGGGCGGCAATAAGAGGATATACGGCCTGACGGCTGCCAATGGTTCCGAGCATGACGGCACTGAAGTTTCTCACCTCTTCGTTTTCATCGTGCAAAATCTCGATCAGTGCCGGAACAGCCTCCACCCCGAATCTGACGAGAACTTCCATCGCCCCATTCCTGAGGTCGGCATCACTATCGTTTCTGATCGCTCTTTCGAGCAGGGGGTAGTTTGCCTGGAAGCCTCTGGAAACCAAAACATTCATGGCCTCTAGCTTGAACCCCAAATCCTGATCCCCTATGAGAAACAGCAACTCCTCAACCGACTTACCGGAAAGGTCAGTTTCCATCGGTTTTTTCCCGTCAAATGGCTTTGCCATGTCTTTTCGTCTCCATCTTTGTATAAATAAGGCATTCAGCATCATGAACCGTCTGGAAGCCATGATCATAAATATGTAAAGCCTCGGCGTCCCCTGTAAATAGAAAACCTCCGGGAACCAGAAGGTTATATAAAGCATTCACCAGGCGCTGCTGCGTCTCCACAGCAAAATAAATCATCACATTTTCTACAGAAAATCAGATCGAAACCGCCTAGCTCAACTCCAACAGATAACGGTTCGCCGTTGATGACTCCAGCCAGGTTGAGTGGACAAAACCGAATCAGCTTTTTTACTTCATCCCTGATCATGGCTCCGCCATCAACCATTTTTAAATATTTCATTTTAAATGAGTCAGGCAATCCCTTCAGCCGATCATATTCATAAAAGCCTTCTACCGCTTTTTTGACGCAGTTCTCGCTCAGATCGCCGGCCAAAATTTCAATATCCCATGCCTTTGGATAACGAAGCGATTCCAGCAAGGCCATGGCTATGGAATATGGCTCTTCCCCGGTAGAACAACCTGCACAAAGGATACGCATTTTCATGATGGAACCCGGAATGATAGCCTCTCGGTTGCCCCACGAACTTATCACCTCATTGTCCTTCTCTTTTTCAATGCCTGGAATGACCTTCTTCATCAGAAAATCAAACTGGGGAAGGTTTCTAAAGAAAAAGGTTTCATTGGTGGTGACAAGATCAAGAAGAGCCGCTTCCTCACGGCATGATTTCCGCAGCAGGTCAAGATAGGCAGCAAGGTCCGGCAGGCCCAGAAGAGCAATGCGCTCCTCCAGCCTGCCCTTCAGGACCTGACGTTTGTGCCCCTCGAAATAAAGCATGCTGCGGTTACGGATAAACTCTTCAATTGCAATAAACGACTTGTCCCTTATCATTTTCCTTCTTTTCAGTTGACCTTGAATTCTGCAACCAGCGCAGCCAAATCAACCGCCTGCTGGGTCAGGTTTTGGGCTGACTTGGAAAGCTGCTCCACCGCCGATAGGCTTTCTCTCGTTATGTCGCTGATGTTATCCATTGCCGATACGACCATCTCGCCCCCCTTCTTCTGTTCGGCGGTGGCGTTGGCCACAGACTGAGTCATGGTATTCATACTGGTCACAGCCAATACTATTTGGCGGGCCGAAAGAGCCTGTTCTTTGGTGGCAACTGTCACCTGGCTGGTAACCAGGTTCATGTTCTCGACCGCAGCCCGTATCTGCTTGCTCCCCTGGGCCTGCTCGCGAGTTGTACACGTAACTTCACGGGTAATATTGTTCATTTGCTCCATCGCAATACGAATCTGCCGCCCCCCCATGGCCTGCTCCTGTGCCGCGTCGGCTACGACCACCGCCGACTTACTCATCTTTTCCACGGCATTGATCACCTGGGTTGAAGCGTTAGCTTGGTCATTTGTCATAGTTGTAATATCTGACATCAGGCTGCTGGTTTGATCAATGCTCTTGACAATGCTTTCCAGGGCATTACCTGCAACTCCTGAGAGATCCATGGAGGTACGGGCTTCCTGTGAAGCTAGTTTCCCGTAGTTGATCGAGTCGTTGGTATCGGCCTGGACCTGCCGGATCACCTGGGCTATCTCCTTGGTCGCCCCCACGCTCCGCTCCGCCAGTTTCCTCACTTCTTCGGCGACCACAGCGAACCCTCGACCCGCGTCTCCGGCTCGGGCAGCCTCAATGGCGGCATTCAAGGCCAAAAGGTTAGTTTGGTCGGCTATTTCGTTGATCACTTTGACGATGTTACCTATCTCTTCCGATCGGTTCCCCAGATTTACCAGGGAGGAGGCGGTCTTATCAATTACTTCCGCTACCTTGGCCATGGAGGCAAGGGCTTCCTGCACCGCCTGCTGCCCGGCAGAACCTTCCTTGGCCGCTGACTTGGCCACAGTATCGGCCTCGGCCACATTATTCGCCACCTGCCTAATGGAAGCCGCCATCTTTTCCACAACGGATGCGGTCTCGCCTACCATCTGCTGTAGTTCGTGGGAATTGCCGGCCACCCGATCGATGGAGCCGGTCATCTGCTCGACAGTGGAAGATGTTTCTGCCACCGATGATGCAAGCTCGTCAGTATTCTGGGCCACTCTGTCGATCGAAACTGTCATCTGCTCAATGGTAGCCGAGGTCTCAGATACGGACGACGCCATAATTTCAGCGCTTTTGGCTACTTGCTCGCTGCTCGCGCCAAGCTCCTGAACGGAGGAAGAAACCTCGTCAGCATTTGTGGCGAGAGAATCGGCATTGGCCGCTACAGTCTGAATGGATGCCGCCATCTGAACCATAGTGCTGGAGGTTTCCTCCGCCGCCGACGATTGACTGTGGGCAGCCTTAATCATTTGATTGGAGCTGCTGTATATTTCGTTGGCAGTGGAAGCAGTCTGTTCGGAAGAAACCCTGATTTTTCCGATTATGTCGCGCAGATTCTGAGCGAGAAAAGATAAACCTTCAGCAATGCTGCCGATCTCGTCCTTGCGTAACGAGGGGATTGAAAGAGTCAGATTACCGGCGGTCAATTCGCCGATAGCCTCGTTGATAAGTTTGACCGGCTTTTTTATATAGATATTGAAAAGGTAAATAATGGCAAGAGCAACCACCAAGATCATGCAGGCTTGAAAGAGCGGAATAAGCACAAGATTTCTCGCCATTACTGAGTCGATAGTATTTGTCGTATAGACGATCTCCACGGAACCAACAGAAGTGTTGTTGAGAGATATGGGTTGTTTGGTTGTATAACTGCGACGCGCATGGCGTTTTACGCTCTTTTCCTTCAGTACATCTCCAGTGGCACCCAAAAATCGCATGGACTCCACATCGTCGTCCTTGAGCGACTCATCGATATAGGAACTGAGAAGATCAAAATTGAAGTTCAGGATTGGCTCTGCGCTGACACCAGCTGCTTGGCGGATATTTCGTTCCATCCGCTTGTGAAGAGATTCGAGAAGGTTCTGACGGGAGTAGCCTATATACAAAAATGTCCCGATGCCTTGGCCTATAATAAGAATAATAATGAGAATCGAGAGGAAACGAGTTGAAAGAGAGCTGGTTTTATTCATGCAATTACCTCTTGGAATGCGACATTGAATGGGGCTCCCGGCCTGAATCCCCAGCGCCATGAATACAGTTAATGAACGGTTGTGGGAACAGGGTCGGCAACCATTAGGTGCCGCCCTGTTCTTTCTTGGATGCTGATATTTCCTGTTACTTGGCGCTTAGCACACCCTTCTCAAGGAACAGATAGTTACTGTACCCCTTGGCTTCAAGATAATACTGGAGCCATTCCACCTGTTTGCCAACCGCGTCGAGGACGAGGAGTTGCTTGTCCTTAAACTCCCCCTTGTTGATGAGGCCCACCATCCGGTCCGAGGGAATATTCCGCAGTCCTTGAACCTGCGGAATCACTTCACGCTGGATCGGTTCACGAATATCAACGACAACAGCATTGGGACTCGAGGCTTTCTTCTTGAATTCTTCATAGCCTATGGTCTTCTTTGCAAAACTTGCTTTGGAAATCAGTTTGTCTTTTGACGCGGGGCTTTTACCCATGAGTGTCGTCTTTTCCGGATGGGCTTTTGCCCATTCGAAAATCCCTGAATCATAAACCACGACCCCCTTGAAGCCGGCCTTACCTGCTACATCAGCGGCATCATAACTTTTCTCGCAAGTATGACCGTTACAGTAGAAGACCAGAGGCGAGGTAGCTGACTTCTGTCTGATTTTCTCCAGATCGGTGGTAAAGGTGGCAACTGCCATAGGTAGGTGGGTCGCCTTGTTTATATGGATTGCGTCAAACTCAATTTTGGATCGAACATCGACAATGAAAGCCTTATCATACTGACTGCTGAGATTATTGGTGGTAATGTACTGTAAAGTGGGAAACTTCTTGCGGAGGGGATATCCCTCCTCGGCCGCCTGAAGCGGCGCTGCAAGGACAAGCAAGCCAGCGAGCATTAAAAACAATTTTTTCAACTTCATTGTGTATCCTCCTTTGTTTGTGAATGGCTGCAAGACTTACCAACAGCCTATTGAATGCAATAATTTTCCTATGAATGCATAAATACACCCTGAGCTCAGCCTTCAGCCCCGACCCAGTCTGATTCCAATTTTCATGTTAGCTAACATGCAATTGCTCCTTTTTCCACTTCAAGATCGACTAAATCTAGTTTCCCTCGGTGAGGAAAAGCGAACGATTCAGATCGAGGATTATGATCAGCCGGTTATCCAGCTTACCCACCCCCCTGATATAACTCTGATCGACGCTGATGGCTTCCTCGGGGATTTCCTCTATAACTGAACCTGGCAACTTGATTACCTGTGAAACTCCGTCCACCAGCATACCGAGTCTCTTGTTCCTCATGTCGATGACGATTATCCGTTGCTCCTCGGAATCCTCCAACTCTGCCATGCCGAACCTCTTGCGCAGATCGACCACCGGAATTATTTTCCCCCGCAGATTTATCACTCCGCGCACATGGGTCGGGGCACCGGGAACCTTGGTGATATCGGCAGCCCGAATGATCTCCTGGACACTGTTGATCTCAACGCCATATTCCTCACGTCCCAGCTTAAAAGTGACCAGGTGATGAAGCAGGTCCTCCTGCTCGCGGGCCGCTGCAACAGCATTTCTGTCCACCTCTTTTTGTGCATTGTCCATATACTCGGCGAGAATGTCTTCCGCCATGCCTGAAGACGGCAATGTTTTCATGTCATTTTCCTGCATCAGTTCTACCTCCTTTTGCCTTGCCAATAAGTGATGCTATATCAAAAATAAGCGCTATGGTTCCGTCACCCAGGATTGTTCCTCCTGAAATCCCGGGCAGATGCCCCAGATAATCGTCCATCGCCTTAATGACTATTTCCTGTTGTCCGATCAGCCTGTCGACGATGAGCCCCCCTCGCCGTTCGCCGCTGCCGACCACCACCACGTACTCTGCCTCCTCGGACTTCACCTGGGGCAGTCCGAAAAAACGGTTTATCCGTACCAAAGGCAGGAGCCGGTCCCGCAACTGAATAACTTCGCCGGCTGCCACCTCATGGATATCGTCCCTCTTGACCTTGATGCTTTCCAGCACCCCAGAAAGGGGAATGGCAAAGCTCTCACCCGACACCTCCACCATGAGCGAGGTAATGATGGCCAAGGTCAGCGGCAGTTTAATGGTAAATGTCGTACCGACGCCTACGGTGCTATCGATGTCGATCATCCCGTTGAAAGAATTGACGGCATTCTTGACCACATCGAGCCCGATGCCTCGCCCCGATGTCTCGGTGACCACGTCATTGGTGGAAAAACCTGGGTGAAAGACCAGATGTAGCGCCTCCTGGTCGGACAAGGCCCATGCCTGTTGGCTGTCGATCAGTCCCTTTGCCACCGCTGCATTTCTTATTTTTTCTGGAGAGATCCCACCGCCGTCATCTTCAACCGAGATAACCATGTGGTTGTTCTCATGGCGAGCCCTTAGGGTAAGACTTCCCGTTGGCTGTTTGCCGCTGCGCCTGCGCACATCGGGGCATTCGATACCATGGTCAATTGCATTGCGGATCAGGTGGAGCAGCGGTTCACCGACCTCGTCGATAACCGTTTTGTCCAGTTCCGTCTCCTCCCCGATGAAAATCAGGTTTATCTCTTTGCCGTGGCGATGGCAGAGATCTCGGACCATGCGGTTAAAACGTTGAAAGACCACCTTGACCGGCAACATTCTCGCCTTCATGATTGCTTGCCTGAGCGAAGCAGCCGTGTCGCCGATCAACTGGCTCGACTCCTTAAAGGCCTCCAGAAGAGACTTGTCGTCCACCTCTCTGATGCGGGCTTCAAGGGCCAGCAAGCTGGTCCGGTGAATCACCAGCTCACCCACAAGATTAAGCAGATCATCCAACTTTGTGAAATTAACCTTCAGAGTATTGGCTTTCTTGGTGATGTAGCTGGTATCCTCTTTCCTTTCAGCCGGAGCAATACTGCCGTCCGCCTCCATCGCCCCTGAAGCTAAACACTCAATCAGCATCAATACATCGCTGAAATCCGGCTGATAACTTGGGCTGTCCACCAGTTTTGCCAGGGCTTCTCGTATGTTGTTGAGGACCGTATAGAGGGTCTCAAAGAATGCCTGCGAGAGTCCAACCGTTCCCTCCAGCACCTGCTTAAAGACCGCCTCCAGTTTATGAACCAACTGCTGGATGGAGCTGAGCCCCATCATCCCCGAATTTCCCTTGACTGTATGCAAGTTGCCAAGTATCTGGGTAATCAGCGCCACATCCACAAGACCACTTGAATTATTTTTCTCGAGTTCAAGCAGGGCAGACTCAACCGCATCCAGGTGCCCTGTCGCATCTTCGAGAAACTCATCCAGCAGAATCGACATATCTACTGTATTATTCACCACTCACCCCGCCTTTATGGATTTGCTCAATCGGACAGAAACCCATCCTTTATTCCAAAGGTATTTTTTGCCCTCTTTTCAGGTGACCTTGAATTCTGCAACCAGCGAAGCCAAATCAACAGCTTGTGTCGACAGGTTCTCAGCTGCTTTCGAAAGTTGCTCCACAGAGGAAAGATTCTCCCGGGTAATGTCGCTGATGTTCTCTACAGCGGCAACTACCATTTCGCCTCCCTTTTTCTGTTCCGCGGTGGCGTTGGCTACCGACTGGGTCATAGTGTTCATGGCAGTAATGGCATCTGCAATCTGCCGTGCTGAAAGGGCCTGCTCCTTGGTGGCGATTGCCACCTGGCTTGTGACGTTGTTCATTTTTTCTACTGCCACCCTGATCTGACGGCTGCCCAGAGTCTGTTCCTTGGTCGCCCCGGTCACTTCCTCGGTCAGGCTGTTCATTCTTGCGACGGCAATCCTGATCTGGCGGCCACCCAGGGCCTGTTCCTTGGCTGCGTTGGCAACCACAGCTGCAGACTGGTTCATCTTTTCCACCGCCTGCAGCACCTGGGTCGAAGCCTTCGCCTGCTCATTGGCGGTTGAGGATATGGAGGTCATGAGATTACTGGTCTGCTCGACGCTACTGACGATATTTCCCAGGGCATTTCCGGCGACACCGGAGAGTTCCATGGAGGCCTTGGCTTCTTTGGATGCCAGTTCACCATACTTGACCGAATTGCTGGTATCAACCTGAACCTGCTTGATCACCAGGCCGATCTCCTTGGTGGCATTGACGCTTCTCTCGGCAAGCTTTCTCACCTCTTCGGCCACCACGGCAAAACCTCTCCCAGCATCCCCGGCCCGTGCAGCTTCAATGGCGGCATTGAGGGCGAGCAGGTTGGTCTGGTCGGCAATCTCGTTGATAACCTTGACGATGCTGCCGATCTCTTCCGAACGTTTGTCCAGATTATGGATGGAATCGGCCGTTCTTTCGATAACCTCGGCCACCCGGTTCATGGAGGCAAGAGCATCTTCGACCGCCTGTTTACCTGCGTAGCCTTCTTTTGCTGCCATTTTGGCAACTGAATCGGCCTCTTCAACATTTTTTGCCACCTGGCCGACGGATACCGCCATCTGTGCCACTATGGCAGCGGTTTCGGTCACGATCTTCTGCAGCTCCCGGGAATTGCCGGCGACCTGATCAATGGAGACGGTCATCTGCTCGATGGTTGATGAGGTTTCAGCGACGGATGAAGCAAGTTCATCAGTATTCTGAGCCACCTTATCGATGGAAACGGTCATTTGTTCAATGGTGGCTGAGGTTTCGGCAACCGATGAAGACATCACCTCTGCCCCTTTCGCCACCTGCTCACTGGTTGCCCTAAGCTCCTGAACCGTGGATGCCAAATCATCGGCATTATTGGCTAAAGAATCGGCATTACCGGCAACGGTCTGTATGGAAGCTGCCATCTGAACCATGGTGCTGGAGGTTTCCTCGGCTACGGAGGCCTGATTATGGGCAGCCTTGGTGAGCTGATTGGAACTGTTGGAGATTTCCCCTGCTGCTGCTGCCACCTGGGAAGACGTGTCCCTGATCTTGCCGATCATTTCTTTGAGACCTAATGCCATTGAGTTTAAGGCATGGGCCAGAGTGCCCACCTCGTCTTTTGATTTCACGATTAATGTCTGGGTGAGATCACCATTCGCCACAGATTTGGCAAAAGATACGGCACTTGTTAACGGCACCGTGACCATGCGATGGACAGCAAGATAAATAAACAACACCGAAACCATGATAATTAGAAGATTAGCGGCAAACAGATACTCTCTCAGTTTCCGGCTTTCACTGGTCAATTCATCCACATAGGCTCCCGCAGCAATAACCCAGTTCCATTCATCAAACGAGGTATAGGCGACGACCTTGTTACGTGCAGATGTTTCCCCACGTTCCTTATTGATCCAGGAATAATTAATCATTCCATTCTTATTTTTAAGGATGTGCTTGACGAACTCTACGCCGTCTTTGTCCTTAGCGTTGAGAATGTTCTTTCCTTCCTCAAACGGATGCACCACCAAGTTGCCGTAATCGCTCCCCTCTTTGCTGTTGAGCGCATACAGATAGCCTGTCTCTCCAATCTTCACAGACTTTATTTTTTCCTTCAGGAATTTAAGACTTTCGGTCATATCGACACCAACAAAGAGAATACCGATAATTTCACCGTCCCCCCCCTTTATAGGCACGTATTGGGTGGAATAGACCTTTCCAAAAAGGGTTGCCCGCCCCAGGTAACTTTCACCCTTTATCAGAGGGGCGTATCCAGGATGCTTGCTTCCGAGTAATGTGCCGACCGCCCTGGAACCGTCTTCCTTTTTGAGCGAGGTGGTTATGCGGAGAAAATCATCACCTTTTCTGGCAAATACGGTGGCCACCGCCCCAGTCATTTTGGTGAAACTGTCTATCGCCTCAAAGTCAAGATTGAGCACTTTTGTGCCATTTTTCATTACTGGTGTGGCAACAGCTTCG
This sequence comes from uncultured delta proteobacterium, assembly GCA_963780945.1. Taxonomy (GTDB): domain Bacteria; phylum Desulfobacterota; class Desulfuromonadia; order Geobacterales; family Geobacteraceae; genus Geotalea. The sequence continues at coordinate 16,460 of CAWAFF010000039.1, forward strand.
ATCATGACCGTCTGTGATGGGACCAAAATGAAGTTGTTGGGGAAATAGGAAGAAAAAACATTAGCAAGTTCTGTAGTCGTTACCTTGATATTGTTACTGTATACTTCGACAATGTCCTTAGCCAATTGGACCTGACTTTGCACATGCTCCTTGCCCGTTCTCTCCATCGCGGCAGAAGTGAACGAACTGACGAAGAACGTAAACATGCTGAGCAGGACAAGGACAAACATTGCTTCGATGATCACCAATTTTTTCCCAATGGAGAGGTCCTTGAACCTGATTTCACTCTTCATGCACATCCTCTTTAGGTTCCAGAGAGCCTTTGTTGATTTGTTATTCAAGCTGCAACTGGACCCGGCAGAATTTTTTCAATGAGCGTATGAAGCTCCGATGGGTTGAACGGTTTCTTCACGTATGCTTTCGCGCCCATTTTCAAGCAGCGGATAGTATCCTCTTCCGCTCCTTCAGTACTGATGACGATGATGGGTATCTGCTTGTAGATTCCCAGGGCTGAAGCCTTTTCCAGAAACTGGACTCCGTTCATCACCGGCATATTGATATCTAACAAAATCAGCTTAACATCCTTCTGCACGGCAAGCACGTCCAGCGCCTCCTGGCCGTTCATGGCATCGAAAAGCTCGCATTTATAACGGGACAAGACCAGACGGTACATTTGATGTATCAGTGAGGAATCATCTACTAATAGGATTTTAGTCAACATGGGAGCCTCTTTTTCATATAAATATTTATTTAATTGTTTATCGGTTCCACATTGGTAAAGCTGTAGGACATTTACCGACCTACCTGGTTTTAACTGGAATATCGATCTCGGCCACTTTTTTCAATAGCTCTGGGATATCAACCGGCTTTTCAAAATAGTAAAAAGCCCCTCGCCGGTAAGCCTCCGTTTCGATATCATAACTACCGTAACCGGTCATGATGATCACCTCGGTTCTGTATCGAGCCTTTATATAGCTTAAAAGCTCAAGACCTTCGATGCCGTTGACCCCGGACATCCTGATGTCGGTTATCACCAGATCAAAATTGGTGGTTTCCAAAGCTTCCTCTGCCTGCTCGATCTCACTGCAGGCCAGGACCTCTACCCCCCCTGCCTTCAGGGCATAGGAAAGGCTCAAAAGGATTGATTGTTCATCATCCACAATAAGAATTTTTTTTAGCGGTTTGCTGTTCATGCAGCCCTCCGTCTGTAGAAAGATGATTGCTGCATAGCACACACTGTGCCGCAGCAGTAGAAGCGTACTGGAGCTGATCTATAAGATCAAAGAGGTTTGGTGCAGATGCAAAGGTGTGTGATTGCACAACAAGGAAAGGTAATAGATAGGGATAAAGTCAGCAGCTACTATGCCGTAAACAGGATGCTAGGGGATGGCTTGCCAGTGATGTGTAGCAAAATCGGGCATGTACGATTCCGCTACACTTTCATCTTTTTCAGTTTCGCTAACAGAGTGGAGCGGCTGATTCCAAGGGAAACTGCAGCCCGAGAATGATTGTTGCCTGTTAGATTCAAGACTCGGGATATGTGTTCTTCTTCCACCTGGCACAACGTCCGGAGTTGATCGGTTTCACCAGTAACAGCTGAAAGAGCAGGCATTTTTCTTATTTCCGGCGGGAGGCAATCCGGGATTATTTCTCCAGTGGCCAGAATCAGCGCCCGTTCAATAATGTTTTTCAATTCCCGCACGTTGCCTGGCCAGCCGTAACCAGCAAGGCAAGCCATGGCATCGGTTGCAATGCCGACTCTGCCCTTGCCCATTTTTTTGCCCATGCTTCGGACAAAGTAATCGGCAAGGACAATTACATCCCTGCCCCGTTCGCGCAGTGGGGGAACTGTGATGGGCAGGACATTGATACGATAATAGAGATCTTCACGAAAAGTACCGGCCTTGACCATGGCGGCAAGGTCCCGGTTGGTGGCAGTCATGAACCTGGCCTCGGTATGTCGATCGCTGATCCCGCCGACCCTCCTGAACCTCTTGGTATCAAGCACCTTGAGCAGCTTCGCCTGGGTGTTCAAGGGCATTTCCGCCACCTCGTCCAAGAATATAGTACCGTCAGTAGCCACTTCAAACAGACCAGGCTTGGCCTGGCTGGCATCGGTGAAGGCACCTTTTTCGTGGCCGAAGAGCTCCGATTCAAGCAGTGATTCCGAAAGAGAAGCGCAATTAATTTCCACCAGCGGCCCTGGCACACGGCTTTGATCATGGACGGACCTGGCAACCAGCTGTTTCCCCGTGCCGGACTCCCCCAAAATAAGCACCGACGTGGTTGGGTTTGCCGCCAGCAGCGAAATCAGCCTCTGGATCCTTATGATTTGCGGTGAATCACCTATTATGGCTTCAGCGTCAAAAGAAGCCCCAATGCCCTTGCGGGAAAACTCCCGATTCTGCCTCAACCGAGCTTCCATGCTCGTCAGTATCTCTGCAACCTGCTCCAAATCAAGGGGTTTCGGAAAAAAATAGGTGGCTCCATTCCTCATGGCTTGAACCGCCTTATCCAGCTCCACATAAGCGGTCATCATCACCACTTTCGCGCCGATCTCCGGCGCCGTGAGCGGCTGGAGCAGACATTCCCCTTCAATGTCCGGAAGCCGCTGCTCGAGAAAAACAATATCCGGCAAACTGGACTTGGCGATTGCCAAACCTTCCGCCCCAGTCTCTGCCTGCGTAACGGAATATCCCCTCTTTGTCAGGAATTGGCCCAAGGCCAACCGCATGCTCTTTTCGTCATCGATTATCAGTGCATTCATGCTTTGTAACCCATGGGGAGTGTAACTGTAAAAACGGCCCCTCCCATTGGATTGTTGCCCGCGGTCAGGATGCCGCCATGGGCAGTCATGATCTTTCTGCTGATGGCCAGACCGAGGCCGGTCCCGTTCTTTTTGGTGGTATAGAAGATATCGAAGATTTTTTCCATGTCTGCTTCCGGAATACCCTGTCCGGAATCGGTGAGGCGAATCAGAGCGTTCACGCCACACACTTCCACATCAACAGTTATGGTTCCCCCCACCGGTGACGCATCGATGGCATTTTTTAAAAGATTTACCAAAACTTGTCTGATTCTTTCTGGATCGGCGGTAACGGTAATCTTCTCCTCGGAAAGCGCCTTGCACAGAACAAGCTTCCTTTCCATGACCAAAACTTCGTTGATGTTGAGGGAATCCTTTACTCCCTTGATCAGATCAAAGGGTATCTTCTTCAGCCTCATCTCTTTTGAGCAGTCAAGAAGTTCATCCACCAGTTTATTCATGCGTTTGGCTTCTGAAAGAATGGAATTCATCAACGCCTTCTGCTCCATTGTCAAGGGCATTTCCATGGCCAGTATCTGCGCCGCAGCAGTGACACCGAAAAGTGGATTGCGCATCTCGTGAGCAACCCGCGCCACCACTTCACCCATGGTGGCAAGACGCTCCTTCTGTCGCATTTCCCGGCGCACCTTTTCCATTTCGGAAATATCGATAAAGCTGATGATGTGGCCGGCAAGCACCCCGTCGGACCTTTTCAGGTCAAAGCGCTTGAATCCTACTGTCAAGCTTTTATATTCGCGAACCTCAGTTACTTCATCGGCATCAGTACCCGCATGGATTATTTCATAAATTCGCGGGCAGATATCTTCTAGCTTTACCCCCTCCAGCTCTGAATTACTTTTTCCGAAGAACTCCAGCGCGTACTGGTTGGCCAAGTTTATCCGCAGGTCCAGATCCGTAACCATGATACCGCTTTGAATCCCGGCCAATACCGACTCAATAAAGCTTTGACGATCACACAACTCTATGAAAGCATTTTGCAGCTGCAATTGAGACCGTTGGTACTCAGCCTTCCTCCTCTGCAGAAGCGGTCTGACAAGTAGAACGTAAAGCAGGGGGGACAGGAAAAATGTCAGAAAAACTCCATCTAAAAAGATTTTCTGGTTACCTGAAAGATTGGAAAAAGTGTACTGCATCAGCAGCATCACTGCTGTTTCCACAATGAAAATAGCCGCCATTACCTTTAAGAAAGAATACCAGGCCCCGAACTGGTTATCTTCCGGATGCCATCCCATCACGCCCACCTCACATTGCATTTCAATAAAAAATAAAGGTGCTGCAACCATAATACTCTTATCTGCGTCTTCGGTCAGGTTTGGAGCGTCTCTCGCTTCGCCGTTGATCAGCCGAACCGTTGCCCTCTTTTTTTACGCCTTTGCCTGAAGTTGGCCATTTACCGCGAACCGGTACTTTAGGAAAATAATCACCGCCATAATCTTCTGTGGATGGAGCCTGTCTTTGGTCATGGTCCGCCAGGACAAACTCTATCTGCTTCTTTTCAAGGCTGACGGCAGCCACCTTGACCCGCACCTGATCGCCAATCCTGAAGACCGTCCGACTCCGTTCGCCGACCAGGGCGTGTTGTTTGTCCACATATTCGTAAAAATCCTGTTTGAGAGTAGAGATATGCACCATCCCCTCGACGAAGATTTCGACCAGTTCCACAAAAAAACCAAAGGAAGCAACGCCGGTAATAATGCCGTCGAATTCATCCCCCACCTTATCCAGCATATATTGCATTTTCTTCAGTTCGACTATTTCCCGTTCGGCCTCCATGGCCACCCGCTCGCGCTTGCTGGTGTGGAGACCGGTTTCCGGCAGGGTCGCGGCCAGATTTTCCTTGTCTTTTTCACCAATCTTCTTTGCCAGCTGCCTTTTCAGGATCCGGTGCACCACCAGATCGGGATAGCGGCGGATGGGAGAGGTAAAGTGGGTGTAGGAGCCGGCAGCAAGGCCAAAGTGGCCGACATTCTCGGCCGAGTAACGAGCCTGCTTCATGCAGCGCAAGAGCACCTCGTTGATCATCCGCTCTTCCGGCGAGCCTGCTGCCTGGTCTAGGATGCGCTGGAATTCCCCTGGAGTAACCTTTTCTTCTTGCAGGCGCAGATCATAACCGAAGTTAAAGATGAATTCCTTGAAGTCCTGCAATTTGGCAAAATCGGGGGTCTCGTGGATGCGGTAAAGGGATGGAATCTCACGTTCCTCGATGTGGTTCGCCACCGCCTCATTGGCGGCAAGCATGAATTCCTCGATGATCTTGTGGGCAAGATTGCGCTCGGCCCGGATAATAGCCAGGGTGCCCCCGGTAAGATCAAGCAGGATCTCCGGTTCCGGCAGATCAAAATCGATACTGCCCCTTTTCCTGCGCTTCTCCATCAGGCGCAGGGCAAGCTCTTCCATTATTTTCAGTTCCGGGACCAGCTCGGCATATTCCTTTACCAGCTCCACATCATTATCGATGACAATCTTTTTAACCTTGGTATAGGTAAGCCTGGCCACGCTTTTGATGACACTGGGATAAAAGGATGCCTCAACCATTCCGGCATTGTTATCAAACAGCATCTCCGCCGTCAGCGTAAGACGATCCACCTGGGGATTCAGGGAACAGATGCCGTTGGAAAGCTCTTCCGGCAGCATGGGAATGCAACGGTCCGGGAAATAGACCGACGTCCCCCGCAGATAAGCCTCCTTGTCCAAGGGAGAGCCCGGCTTGACGTAATGGGATACATCGGCAATGGACACCCACAGGCGTATGGCACCATTGCCCTCCCTTTTCACGGCAACCGCATCGTCGAAATCCTTGGCTGTCTCCCCATCAATGGTCACGGTCAATTGCCCGCGAAGATCGGTGCGGCCTGCCAGATCAGTCTCTTCAATGGCCAGAGGAATGGCGCTGGCAGCTTTCAGTACCGACGGCGGGAAAATGTAGGGGAGATCATATTTCCTGATGATGGTCTGCACTTCTACTTCGGGCTCATCGGGCCAGCCCAGGACCTCGACAATCTTTCCTTCCATTGAACGGCCTTCACCGGCGTAGGAGGTAATCTCGGCCACAACCACCTGGCCGTTTTCCGCCTTGCCCGCAGCCTTGGCCGGGATGATCAGGTCCCTTCCGATACGCAGTTCATCGGGGATAACCCGGGCCCCTTTTGCCCCTTGCTCAAAGCGGCCGACAATCTTGGTGAAGCCTCTTTCCAGGGTCTTGACGATCCGTCCTTCTTGTTTGCCATCCTTTTTTTTGGCGACTATCTGCACCTCCACCGTATCGCCATGCATGTTGTGCCTGAGATAACGAGCCGGGACAAAGACGTCTTCGCCGTCCTCGGGGATGACGAAACCATAGCCATCCCTGTGTACGCTAAGTTTTCCCACTACGCCGCTGGTATGGGAGGGAAGGATAAAAAGACGACCCTTCAACCGCAGCAGTGCCCCTTCGTCGACAAAACCATCAATAATGGCTTTGAATTGTGCACGTTGCGCCTTGCTTATGCCGAAAGCCTGCATCAGTTCCCTGAATTCCATGGGAACTCCGGTGTTGTTTTTCAACAACTTGACGACGGCCTCTTTTTTTATTTTCATGTATTACCTCATTTGCCTCATTAAAAAACGATTGGTAACTATGCTAAACAGCATAGAACTTGTCAAACAATTTACAACAAACAGAGCATAAAAGCTTTGCATTTTACCAGCGGATACGTTTAGTATAGGCGTGCGACAAGCCCCTAATCCATTGTAATTTATAAATATTTATCAGTTCTGATATGTTTCGCAACAAAGGAGTACAGATGTTGTTCCGCGGTGTTGTCGTTCTTGCCCTGATAGTCCTTTTTTCCTTCCCCGCTTCAGGAGTAAGCCTTTTCCCTCTGCCCGACCAGGCACTGCAGCAGGCAGCAGATTATTTCCGTGACAAAGACTATCGACGTGCACAGGAAGCGGCATTGAAGTCACCCAAAAGCGGCATCAGGGACTTCACCCTCGGCATGGCTGCAGTACGCCTCCAACAGTGGCCGGAGGCAACAACCTATCTGGAATACTCCGCCGTCGACTTCCCGCTCCTTGGCGATTACGCACTCTATAACCAGGCTCTGGCCTTTTCAAAGCTTGGTAAACATGCTGAAGCCCTGGCTTCTCTGGGCAAGATGCTAAAGATCTACCCCGATGGCCCCCTCAAACGGGGGGCCTCATTTCTGCAGGGCAACGAACTCTATGACAGTGGCGCCTATAAGGATGCGATACAGGTCTATACTGACTTCATCGAAAAATACCCGGCCGGCGCAGACTCCCTCCTTGCCCTGTACAAATCGGCACTCTGTCGGGAGCAGATCGGCGACCCTAACGCTGCCGCAGTCATCCTGCGCTCCATTCCCATCAATTATCCCGCTTCATCTTTGGCCCCCAAGGCCTCTGCTGAGCTTGAGCGGCTGGGACAATCAGGAATAAAGGTGGCGCCCCTTTCCACTGCCGAGATCCTGCACCAGGGAAACACCCTCTGTGACCTTGGCAAACACGAGCAGGCAGTAAAAACCTTCGAGCTCGGAATCCAGCAATCAACCGATCCGGAAATGACCGCCAGATTACAGTTCAAAAAGGGTCAGGCTCTCTTTAAATCCAGGCAATATAAGGATGCGGAGCTGTTGTTTTCGACCCTGTCAAAAACGAACCAGAAGAAAGAGATCGCCGTCGATATCCAGTTTTGGCTGGCCCGTACCCTGGCCAGGAACGGCAAGGATGACCAAGCCGTCAGTGCTTACCTGCAAACGGCCGAGACCTGGCCCAAATCTGCATTTGCCGACGACGCCCTGTTGGCAGCAGCACAAATCAGGAAATCCCAGAATAAATCTGCAGAAGCCCTGGAGCTGCTGCAGAGGTCACTCTTTCTTTACCCGGAGTCCAGCCAGAAAAAAAACGTACTGTGGGAGATGGCCTGGGAGCGATACCAGGCCCGGGACTTCAAAGCAGCCGTCGACCTTTTTGAAAAAGCAACGAAGTTCGAAGAATTGCGGGACAAGGCCCTCTACTGGCGGGGTAAATCACAGCTTGCCGCTGGAGATACTGAAGGAGCCAAGGAGACTTTCGGCCGATTGGTTATGGATTACCCCTTGGGATACTATGCCCTCACTTATAAACAGGAAGCAGGCATCTCCGCAGGAGAAACAACAGTTCTGCCAAGGAACCTTGCCGATTCGTTACCGGTCCCGGCTGGGTTCGACCGGATAAAGGCGTTGATCGCACTTGGCTTCCATGAAGAAGCGTCCAAAGAGCTTTCCGGGCAGAAGAACCCGAAGACGTCCCATGCAGTTGCCAGACTGTACCTGGAAATGGGTAACTATAATGCGGCCTTGAAATTATTCAGCAATCAAAACCCCAGGAGGCTGGATAAGGATTCCGCCCTTTTCTGGGGAATCAATTACCCCCTGGCCTTCAGTGACCATGTGACTAAAAATGCTGGCGACAACAACCTGCCCGCCAGCCTGGTCTATGCCATCATCCGCGCCGAAAGCACCTATTCACCGACCGCCCTTTCCCCGGTCGGAGCAGTCGGACTGATGCAGCTGATGCCTGCCACAGCAGCAGCCGTAGCCCGGGGCAAAGTGGACAGAAGCAGTCTTACCAAACCCGAGCTTAATATCCGTTACGGAGCGAAACACCTGAAAGATCTGCTCGTCTACCACAACAATAACCTGGTCCTGGTAATTGCCGCCTACAACGCCGGCTCGGGCAACGTCGGCAAATGGGAAAAAAGGCTGGGCAACATGCCCAGAGAAGAATTTATCGAGAATATACCCTTCGCTGAAACCAAAGAGTATGTAAAGAAGGTTCTGACCGGCATGGAGCTGTATCAGCGATTTTATGCAATGGACCAGAAGCCTTTGGATAAGCCGCAAGAGACGGCGGCTGTTACACCGTTGTAGGCTGTTACACTGCTGCAGGCCTTTACGCCGTTGCAGGCTGTTACATTATAGTAAATGGCATACCCGGTGAGCAGCCGTCGCATGAAAGGTGCAAGTCGGGAGCTGCGCGGGCGGAGCAAAAGGTGGAAGTGGTAGGTCATAAGCGACCACGCTAGACAGCCAGTGCCGGTCTGGACAAGGAGTTTTGAAAAGTTGTTAAGTAAATGACGTCGGTCGTGATCGTCGCAGAGAGACACACCGATCCACACCACGGACTATAACGTGCTGCAAAAGGTCAGGCAGATCTAGGCGAGCGGTTCTTGGCATGTGCGGAAAGTAGCATCAGAACGGTATTAGTCAACAAATCAACAACGTCACCAACGCCTCCCCAACAAATAAACAATATCCCCAACGCCTCCCCCCGAAACCACATTGACCGCGAAGAACGCAAAGAAAACCTGAACGTTAAATGCGCATTGCGTGAACTGGCGGTGGTGGTTCCCTAAATTTTGTGGAATAGCGGATTATAAGATTTTAAAAGCACACCCATGGAATCTATGCACACCGCTATAATTATTAATGAATAGTGCACTTCTAATTAAATTCCTACGCTGCAAAATCGATTTAAAGATAAATACCGGAAAAACATGCCAACATAATTAATGAGAGTTTGAATCTTACAACCACCTGTAATGTAGAGACATGTTGACTTTCTTAAAAACGTACATTAAAACATGTATTAAGTTGGCACGTTTAATGAACGACAGTCACGAATGTTTGCTCATGAAAACTAAAATAAGGAGGCGGCAGTTACAGTCTGAAAAGGCGCTTTTACCAAGAGTGGATGTGTAGTTGAAAATTAACGGTCAAAGATGGAAAGTCGCAAAACCACTAACTATCAAAGGAGCACTCAAATGAAAAAGACCATTATTTTTGCAGTTCTTGCCCTTGTCACAGCCTTTTCTTCAGCAAACGCCTACCAGAACATCACCCCGGCAGATGCCTACTCCATGCTGGCGTCCGGTCAAGCGATCCTGCTGGATGTCCGGACTCCGGAAGAATGGGCCTGGGTCGGTCACCCCGGTGCTAACAAGCTCGGTGAAGGAGCACAAATTGCTGACTATGTATTCAACATCGCCTATGAAATTGAAAAACCCGGCCGGGGTTATGAACTTATTCCCAACACTCTGTTCATGGTCGAAGTTGCCAAGCTGAATCTCTCAAGCAGCCAGGCAATCCTGACTATTTGCCGCTCGGGAGGCCGTAGTGTTAGTGCAGCCTTGGCGCTCGAAGCCAACGGCTACACCAATGTGTACAATATCCTGGGGGGCTTCGAAGGTGGAACAGACACCAAGGGCTACCGCACCAAAGCGGCTGGCTGGAAAAACCTCGGTTTCCCGTACACGTTCGGTTTCACCGGTAACATTGACGAGAGCGTTCCGGGCAACTAAATCTTTGTGCGGCCCGCCTGAGAATCGGAAAAAAAAGGAGTGCCGGCAAGTTTCTTAGTTTTTATTCGGTTATGAAGCAGAACACTAACCCTAAATAGGAGGAATGACATGTCAGAATCATCACGCAGGGACTTTTTGAAAACGAGCGTAGGTGTAATTGCCGGTGCAGCAGTTGTCGGCGGCTTGACGGTAATGGGATCGAAGAAGGTGGAGGCGGCGGTTACCCAACCCCTTGGCTATATTCCACTTGATGTGGAAACCACCAGACAGCTGGGATATAACAGTTACAAAGGGATCACCATTGACGGCGTCACGCACGCGCATTGCGGCTTCGGCGCGTTCAACGCGATCATAGGCCAACTGAGGGCATTAGAGCCCGAAGGGCCCTATTCAAACATCCCTCCTGGCATGATGGACTGGGCGGCTTCCGGTGTAGTAACCTTTGGCTCCTTCTGCGGAGCCCTGAATGGCGCCAGTGCGGCAATCGGCATTATCTGCAGCGCCTCGGACGCCAGTGGCTTCATCTCGGACCTGCTCACCTGGTATACCCAGACACTCCTGCCGACCAACATCGTCGCGCCCACTGGCATCTTTCCGCAAAGCATTGCCAAGACAACCCTCTGCCACAACTCCGTGACCAACTGGTGCAAAGCCTCCGGCTTTGCCAGCGGTTCGCCGGAGCGGTCCGACCGGTGTGCACGGCTTGCCGGCGACGTGGCCGCCAAGGCTGTCGAGATGCTCAACAACGGCCGGCTTGGCCTGCCGCTCCCTGCAAGCAATACCTCCTGCGTTCAGTGCCACTATACCGGCACGAATTTCGCCGCCGGTCAGTTTTCGCGGGGCAACGAAGACTGCCTCACCTGCCATGTGGAAATAACGAAGGTGCCCGCAGCGGGTCATCATAGACAGAAGTAAATAAACGTTTGGCAATGCGTCAGGCCTGGGGAGTGATCCTCAGGCCTTTTTCGATTCTTCTCGTCCAATCGCTCTGAAACAGGGAAGAAATAATGGCCCGGGGACAACCGTGCAAATTATGGCGGCGGATGAGGTTGCTCGTTTTGATCCGTACTTCGACTCGTTCCGCAACATCAACACCCCCGCCGATTATTACAGCTTGCGCGGGGAGAAATCGGTCAGTATCCCCGACAATAGCCTGAACCGTATCTGTAGAGCAAAAAGGAGAAACTAGATGTTTGGAATTGGAATGCCCGAGATGATGATAATTTTAGTAATCGCACTGGTCGTGGTCGGCCCGTCAAAGCTCCCCCAGCTAGGTCATGCCTTGGGTAGCAGCATCAGAAACTTCAAAAAGGCCAGTTTAGGCGAGGATGTGGTGAAAATCGAAAAGGAAACGTCGGTGTAGTTTCAAGTTCTCCTTGTTTGAGGAAAGGCTGCTAAACCGCCTTTTTTTAGGCCAAAGGCCCGGCAGGATTTCTGCCGGGCCTTTTGTCATCGAAAACATTGGGGTGGTAGTGAGGCGTCACCGTTGCAGGCTGTTACACCGTTGCAGGCTGTTACACTGCAGCAATAACTAGATCTTTCCCTTCAGGTATCCCTGCCGTCTCTCCTCGGCAAAGCGCTCAATGGCGTACCGGAGCATGGTTCTCGGCATCTGCCGGTAATGGGTGAGTAGAAATGCTTCCTCCGTCTGCAGGTCCCGTTTGCCAACTTCCCTCAGCATCCAGCCAACTGCCTTGTGTATCAGATCCTGCTTGTCGGCCAGCAACGTTTCCGCAATCCTCAGGGTCGCATCAAACCTGCCCCGGCGGATGAAATGAAAGGTGGCCATGATGGCGATCCTTCTTTCCCAGAGAATGCCGGACCGGGCCAGACCATGGAGCGGCTCGCAGTCTCTCTCCAGAAGATAGCCACCGATAATATGTTCCGCCGAGGAATCCACCAGGTCCCAATTATTTATAAAGCGGGTGCTGTCCAGATAGAGCCGGTAGATGGCGTTCCGCTCCGCCTCCTCTCCCTGTTTGAACTTCCCCACCAGGATCAACAGCGCCAGCAACCGGTCCTCATGATAGCTGCTGGACAAAAGCAGCGCCACCTGCTCCAGTGGAACGTCCAGATAGGCCTCCGCAAGCCTGCGCAAAGGCGGTACCCGGATACCGCGAAAGACATCCCCTTCCCCGTACTGGCCGGGGCCGGTCTTGAAGAACCTCTGCAGAAAGAGACCGTCTTCAACGTCGGCGAGATCAGCCAACCGGGCTTTAATTTCAGGGATCAGGCAGTGATCATCCAGTAGAGCGCTTGCGGTCAGTTTCAAACCGAGGCCGCCGTTTTCAGAGTCCATTGTCATTCCTTTTCCACCCTGTTTTATCTTCCTTGATCTGTTACCCCATGTCCCTTCGTCTGTTCTTCAGTGATCCTCCGCAGCAGCATCTCCACCGTCGGGCGGTCAGCCGGCCCGCTGCCCACATGGTGCAGCCGCACCATACCTTCCGGGTCGATGAGCAGATCGCCGCCCCGTTGGTGGATATCATTGGTGGGCCGGTGCAGTTTCTGCCCCTTCAGCAGCTCCTTCATGTACACCAGTCCGCTTTTGGGGTTCCAGAGATCCAGGAATGAGGCATCCAGCATATCATAGTACCGGTAGCTCTCACGGTTCTCATCAACCAGTAGCGGCCAATGCAAACTGGTCTCTGCCACATATTGACGGGCAAAATAGTCATTCTCGAAGGTAACAATGGCGATTCTCACGTTTAACCTGTCCAATTCCGCTTCATGATCACGCAACTGCGTAATGTGCGCCCGGCAGGGCAGTCAGCCCAGGTGACGGTGAAACACCATCAACAGCCAGTTGCCCCGATAATCCGAAAGCTGGTGCGGCTGTCCGGAAGTATCGCGGAGATTGAAGCTGAAAGCTGGTGTGCCGGTTAGATCCTTCATGGTGCCTCCTTGGTGCCTGGTATCCCCTTGAAGATGTTTGCAGATGAGTTCTGTAATATTAAATTCATAGAGGCTACAGCGGCTTAAAATGGAAGGACGCTTGCCATATGTGAAGGCTTGGCTGGCGTGCCATGAGCGGAGGTTAGCATGGGTTTCCAAATACGGCAATAGCTAACCGTAGGCATTATCTTCCCTTGAGACACAACGCTTTTTCGTTAGAATAACTTGTAGCTCACAGATGAAGGCATCCTGCTCACCAGATTGCGCCCGGCGGGGCATCCAAATGCTGATATAAGACGACATTATTTCGCGGCGCTCAAAGCCCCGCCTACCCATTCTGAATAATTTTCACTGGATCAATTGACAGTGTACTGACAACATGCTTGAATGTTCCTGTTTTCCAAAGGATTCCAAGGCGATAGATACGGAAAGAACAAGAAACCCTGCCGGAATTACTGCCAAAAGCTCCGCCCATGATCTGGAGAAACCATGAATAAGATGCTGGTGATGATGGCATTGATAGCCATACACGCGTGGACCGATGCCGATCAGGTCTTTGCCTTGACTCTCCGCGACTGCCTGGCGAGGGCTTCCGCCGCCAATACCCAGCTGCGGACCTCCTCCTATGATGAGAAGATCGCCGCCAAGTTGTACGGGCGACGGAGAGCGGCTATCTGCCCCGGGTCGATTTACAGGCGGGCTACGTGGCCCAGCTGGAACCACAGGCGGTCAAATTCGGCCCTGAGCCCATCCCCACCCAGCAGGCCAACTACGGCTTTGCCAACTTCTCCATCTATCAAACCCTCTACGATTTTGGCCGCACAGCCTCCAGGCGTGAGCAGGCAGTCCTCAATCAACGAAGCGGTGCAGATGTCCTACCGGGGTCAGGAGCAGGATATTTTTCTCCAGGTAGTCAGAGCATACTTCGGCATCCTTGCCGGGCAGAGGTTTTTAGCCACCGCCGAGGATGAGGTCAGGCAGATGACCAGCCATCAGAAGGTGGCGCAGAATCTCTATGACCAGGGGGTGGTGACACGCAACGATCTGCTCCAGGCAGAGGTCAAGCTGGCAAACAGCAGACAAAAAAGGCTTTCTGCTGCCAATGGTGTTGAAAATTCCTGGCTGTACCTGAATTTTCTCACCGGCCGAGAAGCAGGCTTCCGCAGCGACCTTGAAGAGCCTGAGCAACAAACGGAAACGGCCGAGCTGGCCATGATGATGGAGATCGCCTTGGGCAAGCGCCCGGAACTGGCGGCCATGAAGAAAACCATCCAGGCCGACGATGCCGCCATCAGGGAAACCAGGAGCAACTACTATCCCGAACTTTTCGCCCGGCTAGCCATGGACTATGTGCAAAACGACAGGGTCCAGGAGCAGGCGATCATGTCGGCAACTGTCGGCTTCAAGATCAACCTCTTCGATGGCCTCGCCACGACTTCACGCCTGCGCCAGGCAGTCCAGATCAAGGCCCGGGAGGAGGAAAGGCTGCGTAATCTGGAGGCCAATATACGGCTGGAGCTTGAACTGGCTTTGAATGACATGAAGGTGGCCGGAGAAAATCTCGTCGTCTCCGAACTTGCCATCAGGCAGGGCCAGGAAAACCTGCGCATCAACAGTGACCGATATGCGGAAAAGGTCGGCACGGCAACGGAAGTAGTCGATGCCCAAACCCTGCTTACCCAGACCAGGAACGACCATTTCCGCTCGATCTTCGACTATCAGGTGGCGGCGGCACGGGTCAAGCGTGCTTTGGGGGAACTGTAGTCATGACATTGGTCCCAACTGCGATATAATTAAAACATTATAAGTTTTATCCAGCTCCTGGGGGACCAGCACATGTTCCACTTGCCTGAGCAGATGAAACTCACACCGTTATCCATCGTACTCATTTACTCCATTACCGGCGTCCTGTGGGCAGCAATCGCCATTATCTTCTTTTCCGAACAGGTGAGCAGCTATCTGGCTTTCATCAAGTTCGAAGCCGCCAATCACATCTTCTTCATCCTGGTCACGGCCCTGATGCTTTACTTCCTCATCCATCACAGCCTGGAAGAGATCATGCAAAGGGAAGAGTCACTGCACAGGATCAGCCGGGCCTTCAAAACCCTCAGCCAATGCAACAAGGCATTGATTCACGCCACCAATGAAGTGCAGCTGATGGAACAGATCTGTCGCACCTTTGTGGAAATCGGCGGCTATCGTCTGGCCTGGGTCGGACTTGCCCAGGATGACGAGGAGAGAACAGTAAAGCCGGTGGCCCAGTGGGGGGATGAAAAAGGCTACCTGAAGAACCTGAAGCTGGCCTGGATCGACAACGAATGGGGACAGGGGCCGACCGGCATCGCCATCCGCAACGGCAGGACGGTGGTAATCCAGCAGATACCTTCTGACCCGGCCTGGAAACCATGGCGTGAGCAAGCCATGAAACACGGCTTTGCCGCATCCATTTCACTCCCCCTGGTCTTCGACGGCAGTCCCTTCGGTGCGCTGGTGATCTTTGCCGGCGAAGAAGGGGCCTTTGACAACACCGAGGTCAAACTGCTGGAAGACCTGGCCGCTGATCTTTCCTTCGGCATCTCGGCTTTGCGCAAGGACGCCGGCCGTAAAGAGGTGGAGAAGGAACGGACCCTGTTCGCCTCGGTTATCCAGCAGGCCCAGGAAGGCATCATTCTTATGGACGGCAACGGCCTGATCCACTATGCCAATCCGGCAGTACAGAGGATCACCGGCCATGCCCCGAACTCCATGACCGGTAGAAACATCCGCGAGATCGATTGCGACCCCCATATGCACGGTTTCTACACGGCCATCTGGGAAGCGGTTTCACGGGGGGAGGTCCGCTTCAGCAACGTTATCCAGAAGGGAGGGCAAGTTCAGCCCTACTATTTCGACGCCACCCTCTGGACCATTTCCAACGATTCCGGCATTGCCAACACCCATGTGGCCCTGATCAGAGACGTGACCCATGAGATCCAGCTGGAGCGGCAGCTGAGCCAGGCCCAGCGGATGGAAGCAATCGGCACCCTGGCCGGGGGCATAGCGCACGACTTCAACAACAACCTGGCCTCCATTATCACCTGTACCGAAATGGCCCGTGACGATGTCCCTGCCGACAGCCCGATCCGGGAATTGCTGGACGTGGTGCTGAAATCCAGCTATCGGGGCCGCAATCTGGTCAAGCAGATCCTGACCTTCAGCTGCCAGGTTGAGCAGGAACGGCAACCGGTACACGTGGATCGCATCGTCCACGAGTGCCTCAATCTCTTGCGTGCCTCCTTCCCCACGTCCATCACCATCCGCCACGATATCTGCGCTGAGCCGGGCATGGTCATGGCCGATCCGACCCAGATTCACCAGATCATCATGAACCTGTGCACCAATTCCGGCCATGCAATGCATGACAAAGAGGGGGTGCTGGAAATAAGGCTGGCCAACGTTGATCTGGATACCTCCGCCGTCAGCGGCTTTCCCGATCTTCCCTCCGGCCGTTACCTGAAACTGAGCGTCGAGGACACCGGCCACGGCATGGATCAGGCGACCATGGTCCGCATCTTCGACCCCTTTTTCACCACCAAGACTCACGGCGAGGGGACGGGGCTCGGCTTGTCGGTGGTCCACGGCATCGTCAAAAACCATGGCGGGGCGATCACCGTCATGAGCGAACCGAACAAGGGGACCACCTTCCACATCTTTCTCGGCCGCATCGAAAATCCTGCCGAGACCTTGCCCGGCGATGAGTGGCAGAATCCCCCACTGCAGGGACAGGAGCGGATTCTTTTTGTCGATGATGAGGAGGACCTCCTTTTTGCCGGCAAAAAGATGCTGGAGCGGCTGGGCTACCAGGTGGAGGCATGCCGGGATGGCAATGAGGCGCTGACCACCTTTCAAGCCAAACCCCATCACTTCGATCTGGTGATCACCGATCAGACCATGCCGCGCATGACCGGAACGGAGCTGACTCGGGCCATCCTGGAGATCCGCAACGATATGCCGGTCATTCTCTGCACCGGCTTCGGACATGCCTCTCAGCAGTTCGCCACCAGGGAAGGACAGACAGCGGCAGGAATAAGGGAACTGGCACTGAAGCCATTCGAGCGGGCCGAGATGGCGAAGTTGATCCGCCGGGTGCTGGACGGGTAGAACTATGGCTGAAATCCTCATCATCGACGACGACGATCTCATGTGCCAGTCCCTGTCTCTTGTGGCCAGACGCTGGGGGCACCAGGTGGCCTGTACCCACACTTTGGCGGCAGGGCAGGAACTGGTTTCGGCACATAATTTCGATGTGGTCTTTCTGGATGTGCGCATGCCCGATGGCGACGGGCTGGCCATGCTGCCCCTGATTCAGGCGGCGCCATCGGCACCGGAAATCATCATCATGACCGGTTTCGGCAATGCAAGCGGGGCGGAGCTGGCCATAACCAGCGGCGCCTGGGATTACATCGAAAAAGGCTCGTCGGTAAAAGAGATTACCCTTTCCCTGGTCCGGGCACTGGAATACCGCAAGCAGAAAAGGAGCAGCAACAGCTCCAGAAACGTGGTGATGCTGAAGCGGGATGCCATAATCGGTGTCAGCCCGTCCATTAAAGCCTGCCTTGAGCAGGTGGCCCAGGCGGCGGAATGCGACGCCGGCGTGCTTGTTACCGGCGAAACCGGCTCTGGCAAGGAGCTCTTTGCCAGAGCCATCCATGAAAACAGCAGGCGGGCGGCAAAACCCTTCGTCGTCGTCGATTGCGCGGCCCTTCCCGATACACTGGTCGAGAGCCTGCTCTTTGGCCATGAAAAGGGAGCCTTCACCGGCGCCGAACAGTCCCGGTCAGGGCTGGTGGCCCAGGCTGACGGCGGTACCCTGTTCCTGGACGAAGTAGGAGAACTTCCGCTCAGCATGCAGAAGGCCTTTCTGCGCGTACTTCAGGAACACCGGTTCAGGCCGGTGGGCAGCCACCGTGAAGTTTGCAGTGATTTCAGGCTGGTTGCCGCCACCAACAGGAACCTGGAGACCATGGTCCGCGACGGCCGCTTCCGAGAGGACCTGCTCTACCGCCTCCGCGCCTTTGCCATTGAGCTTCCGCCACTGCGGGAGCGCAGGGAAGACCTCAGAATTCTTGCCAGAACCTGTATCGACCGGCTATGTGAGCGTTACGGCTTGGCGGCGAAGGGTTTTGCCCCGGATTTCATGCGAATGATCGGCACCTATCCCTGGCCGGGAAATGTGCGGGAGTTGTTCAATGCCCTGGAACGGACGGTGGCCGCTGCTGGCAGCGAGGTGATTCTCTTTCCCAAACACCTGCCGATCCAGATCAGGGTTTTCGTTACCAAAGCCGCAGTGAGCAACAATACAGATCAGGCTGCAGCTGCTCCCTCATCCCAGAGTTTCGTAACTCCGGGTTCCTTTCCCCTGTTCCACGATTTTCGTGAGACCATCTATCTGCAGGCGGAAAAGCAATATTTCCAGGACCTGTTATCCCTGGCCCGTGAAAACATGGCCGAGGCCTGCCGCCTGTCAGGGCTCTCCCAATCCCGCCTCTATGCTTTGCTGAAAAAGCTGGAATTGCCGAAAAGCTGCTGAGCTGATCCCTTCCCCCTCATCCGACCTTTGGCCACCTTCTCCTTCAGGCCCTGTGGGTCCTTAAGGAAAAGGGACAGTTGGTAATCCGATTTTGACCCTTTTCCTGCCGGACAGGAAAATTCCTGTGGAGCAGGAAAACCTTTCCCCTCTCCAGGCCATGCCCATTCCAAGCTAAGCCACTGATATTTAAATACAAAAACCTTCTAAGCTACTGTCTCACCCCAATCATCCCCTTCAATGCGATCTTCGCCCTGCCTTGCAGCACCCATCCCGTAACATTCTGAACATATTGATATTTATTTAATTTTATTAAGTCTTACCAATTTATGGCACTACCATTGCTCTATCCAAGTTAAGACCAACACATTCAAGAAAGGAGAGCGTCATGAAAAATATCACTGATAATACGAAAATCTGGAAAGTTGTCAGCGGCGCAATAGTCGGGCTTATCGCTGCAGGGACTTTGCTGGTGGCCGGCATGGCCAATTTGCCCGCCGATAGCGGCGTCCTGGGCAATCTCTTTATCTTCTTCATCGGCGCCATCATCGCTGTCCAGCTGGTACCGGGGCTGATTCTCTTCAGTGCCATGGTAAAGGGAATCATTGAGGCAGCACGCAAGGAAAAAGAACTCTGAGGACCGGGGCACACTGTCCAACCCGGCAAAAGGGGCGAACCATGGACGAGCGAGGCATTATCATAGCCGACAGGGATAATGAATACAGGGCACAGATAGCGGACTTTTTCAGGCAGGCAGGCTACCAGGTGGAGACCACTGACTCTGCTGTCCATGTCTTCTGCAGTATTCTGGAGAAGAAAATTCCGGTGCTTCTCCTGGGAGAAAATTTTGACGCCAAGCTTGCTTCAGCTGACCTGATCCCTCTCCTGAAGAGATGCAACCGGCAGCTGGCCATCATCCTGGTTTCCGATACCATGCCTCTGCCCCTTATCAGAAAGATAAGGACCGAGGGGATTTTCTATCATGCCCTGAAACCGGTTGGGCCGATGGACAGGGAAGAGCTGCAACAAGCTGTTGAATGCGCCTTTAAGAAAGGCAGGCAAAAAGAGGCCACCGGGCGATAAAAAATCCATAAGGGGAGGAATTATTATGAAAAGGATCGACTGGCTGAAAAGTTTTGCTGCGGTTGCGGGAACGGCAACAACTGCCTTCGCGGCAGGGGAAGCCAGGGAAGACGGCAGCGGTTTGGCAATTTTCATCTTTCTGGCCTTCTGCGCCCTCATTGTGGTTGGCCAATTGCTACCCATCTTTCGCACCCGCATCGCCCGCAAACAGGCCCAAATCCTGGCAAAAGAAGCCGTACCCGGCCCCGATGCCGAGCATCGGCACTGAAGGAAGGCTAACCTTAAATTTGTTACGGGGAGGTAAAACGTGAAAAGCACAAGAACTGGACCAACAACGATTTTTCAGCTAGCTGCCCTGGCCGGCATGTTTCTTATCGCTGCCACCGCCACCGCAGCCGATCAGGGTTTTTCATACGGCAGCATCGACGGCAAAAGCGGCAACTGTCTTTCATGCCACGAGAGCGACAATCGCGTCAGCCCACGTTACAGGATCGACCCGCGGCGCTACAGCAATACCAGCCACGCCAGGATCGGCTGTTCCGCCTGTCACGACTCCATATCAGCGGCACATCCGGGTGACGGCATCGCCTCCACAAAGACCGACTGCCTTACATGCCACAAGGACACCGCCGAGGAATATGCCCGCAGCAATCACGCCGACAAGGCTTCCTGCGGCAATTGCCATAACCCGCACCAGGTAAATACGGCCCAGGAGATTTCGGGCCAGGAGATGAACCAAATCTGCGCCAACTGCCACAGCAGTGAGAAAATGACGGCCAAGCACGCCCAATGGCTGCCCCAGGCCGACCTGCACATGGAGATGCTTCCCTGCGTCACCTGTCATACGGCCTCGAAAAACTACCTCATTACCCTGCACATCATCAAACGTGAGGGAGACAACCGTTACGGAGAGTTCAAGCTGGCCTCCTTTGACGAACTGGAGAAACTGGCCAGGGGCAAGGGCATCCGTTCGCTGGTTGATATTAACGGTGACACCTATATTTCCCTGACAGAGCTGCGCCAGTTCAACACTAACCCGGACCACAAGCTGCTCCGGCTCCAGGGGGTCATGGTCCCTGAGCAGGTAACCCACAGTTTCCAGATCCTGGATAATCGCTGGGACTGCACCTTCTGCCATGCATCGGGTCCCGGCGCCATGCAGACCAGCATCCTGGCCGTGCCGGAAAAAAACGGCACCTTCACCCGTCTTGCCGTTGAGAAAGGAGCAGTACTTGAGGCCTTGGGCAGCACCCCCGACTTTTACATGACCGGCGCCACCCGCAATGCGAACCTCAACATGATAGGCCTGGCCATCATCGGCGGCGGCCTGTTGATGCCCGTTGGTCATGGTTTTCTGCGCTTTTTGACCAGAAAAAACAGAAAAGAAAGGAGTTCCAGCCATGAGTGAACCCAAGATGATCTACCTGCAACCGACACCGGTACGCATATGGCACTGGCTCAATGCCCTGGGCATAGTCACTCTCTGCCTCACCGGCGTCCAGATACGCTTTCCCGAATTCATAGCCATCTTCGGCAGCTACAAGACCGCCATCATGCTGCACAATACGGCAGGCGTCGTCGTCTCCCTCTCCTTCTCCCTCTGGTTTTTCTACTACAAACTGGCGGGGAAGCTGGCGAAGATCTATGTGCCGAACCAGGAAGAGCTGAAATACGGCCTGGTGCGCCAGGCATTCTATTATTTCTTCAGGTATTTCCGGGGCGATCCCAGCCCGCACCACGCCACGCCGGACAACAAGTTCAACCCCATGCAGAAGTCGGCCTATCTTGCCATCATGTTCGTGCTCATGCCGCTGGTGGCCCTGACCGGCATCCTGCTCATGAATGTCGCCCCCCTGCGTGAACTGGTGCTGTTAAGCGGCGGCCTGAAGATTCTCGTCGCTGTCCACTTCCTGCTCGCCTGCTCGCTCTGCGCCTTTCTCTTCACCCATGTCTACCTGGCAACCCTGGGGCACACCCCCATGGCGCACATCACCCCCATGTGGACAGGATGGGAGGAAGCCGAGGAGCACGAGCAACCAGAAGCAGACGAGGCACACCCATAAAAAGCAGGAAATTGAACCAATAACCTGGGGAAAGGAGGATGCCATGATCGGACAGATAACCGGACAGACAAAACACCAAAAAAGCCGCCTCGGCACAATTGCGGGACAAAACCAGACAGTCCGGCAAGGGCTGCAGGAAAGGGCGAAAGCCCTGCATTTCCTTTCCCGAAGGGGGTTATGGGGGATAATACTGTTTCTTCTGGTCAGCATCGCCGCCCTGCTGGTCAGAGACTGGAACCTGTTTCTGATGCTTCCGGCAAACATGCAACAGCTGCTGGGCGACCCTCCCCCACCGGCTCTAATTCACACGGCACTGGCGGTATCAACCATATCGGCATTAATCATCCTGGCAGGAAGGATGATCGGCAGCGGCAAACCTTACTACAGCTGGCACAACGTCGGCCTGCCCGCAGCCTTTTATCCGCTCTACCTAATGGCCGATACCGGCGGCAATAACTTCGTCATCGTCTTCATCATCGGCATGATGCTTCTGCTGCTGGAACACTTCACCGTCTGGCGCTATGCCAGAGATAAAAGCCAGTGAACGGTCGCAGCAATCAATGAAACCATAGCGGTATCATGGCAGGGGGCGATTAAGCCCCCTGTTCTGCGTAATGCATGGCCGGGGCTTGGGGATGGCAGAATAGCTGAAACAATGAAGCCCCAGCAAACACCCTAAAACCGAACCAATAAATACGTACATAATCA
>CAWAFF010000040.1:0-6298 GCA_963780945.1 uncultured delta proteobacterium
TAATCATGGTTGCCAGAAAGGGCAAATTGAAATCACTTTCCACAAGTATCGGTGGCTCAAAAGAAACAGATCAACAAGAATAGGAATACCCAGCGATGATCCCGGCACGATATCGTTAATGAAGATATCGAGGGTTGCCGACTCAATAACTGCATTACCAGGCACACTTCCAAGGGGAAAGTCCAAAAAAGCTCTGAACTCGGAGCCGGTGATGGGGTCAATGCCGGCAAATAGACTTTGGGCATTGCCCTGCGTTATGGTGAGACTTCCAGTGATAGGATTACGCTCAATATCACCATCAAACTGGGGGTCACTGAAGATCTCGGTGATAAATAACTGAGGCTCATGCCTGTCCCCATCACCACAGCCTGCCAGGCTGATTATCAAAAGCACCAGCAATGCCCCAAGCCACCGCTTGTTCATAGTTTGCCCTCCGTAATGCCAAATATTTTCTTGGCAATATTCAGAAGATGACAGCGCAAGGATTTATTTTTAGTTAATTATAATTATGTAAATTAATGCGCGTGATATCAATTATGATGGTAATGGCTTTCTTTAAATTATCAAGCGAGGAAATGTAAATTGGATCCTGGCGTAGTTTTTCAGCTAGAACTAAATGATGACTGGATGCAGTAATTCAAATTCCCTTTATAATTTAAACATGAATTGGGAGGAGGGAGGGATGTTATCAGAAGATGATTACGTAAATTTTCACCGTATCGTACGCGCTAACAGGCACTCACCTGATGATTTTGAGATATCTACCATGGACAATTTCGAAAAATCGGAGAAGTATCATATTGAAGTAACCGAGATTTCTGTAAAAAACCTTCAGAGCGATATTATTGTCAACTATCGCTCCGGTTTTGGCTCTTATTGGTTGCAAAAATTTGAAGAAGATCTCAGGGGGGGGCTATACCAGTAACGTTTCATGGCCCATGGGTGAGGGCTAAAATGTTATCAATAGGAGCTCCGAATGGAATTCCAGAAGCTAGTAGATATACACCAATACGAGCCGTTGGTCGGCAGTGAAACAGTAGACAGAATTCTCAGCAAGGCTCACCGACTTCGCGATCTGCATGTGGTTCACATAAACTCCACCTTCTATGGGGGGGGAGTGTCGGAGATTCTTTCTTCCCTTACGCTTCTGATGAACAGCATTGGCCTCAAGACCGGCTGGCGTGTCATCTCGGGTTCGCCGGACTTCTTTGCTATTACCAAAAAGATGCATAACGCGCTTCAGGGTGGTGATTATCATTTTACGAGGAGAAAGGTTCAGGTTTTCGAGGAGGTAATCCATGAAAATGCCATCAGGATGCATCTTCGGCACGATATGGTTGTTGTCCATGATCCACAGCCTCTACCCATCGTAACCCATTACAGAAAGAGGGGCCCTTGGATATGGCGCTGCCACCTCCAATTACACAATCCCCATCAGCAGTTATGGGAATATCTGCAGGGTTACATTCAAAAGTATGATGCGGTTATCATGTCGCTACCTGAATACCGTCAGAATCTGAAAACGCCGCAGGTTTTCTTCATGCCGGCCATTGATCCCTTTTCCCAGAAAAACCGGGAGTTGAGCGACCCAGAGATCGATGAACGCCTCTCTCACTACAATATCCCGGTTGATCTTCCCCTTATCGTACAGATATCAAGATTTGACCGCTGGAAGGATCCAGAAGGGGTAATCAGGGCATTCAAGATTGCCAGACAGGAGGTGCCATGCACCTTGGTCCTTCTTGGAAATATGGCCACGGACGATCCTGAGGGAGCCCAGATATATGAAGCTCTTCTGAAATGCCAGGAGGAAAACCTGTTGATCCTCAGTTCGCAGGATTCTGCCTTGGTCAATGCTTTGCAGCGGCGGGCTACGGTCGTCTTGCAGAAATCATTGCGGGAAGGATTCGGTTTGACTGTTGCCGAGGCAATGTTAAAAGGGACTCCTGTCATTGGTGGCAAGGTGGGGGGCATTGTGCACCAGATCGATGACTCCATCAATGGCTATCTTGTCTCTTCGCCCGAGGAAGCGGCAACCCGTATCGTCCAGCTTTTAAAGAATGAACGATTGCGAGAAGAAATGGGAAGAAGCGCAAGGGAGAAAGTGTTGAAGAACTTCCTGATTTCCCGATTAGTCGAGCAGTATCTGGACCTCTTTGCCTCATTTCAAAGTAATTTCACATTGACTAATCCATCGCTTTAATTTAGAAGAGCTAGTGGAATTGGAGGTTTATCGTGAAAAGAGCTATGAAAGTAACAGGGTATGTGTTGGCACTGATCGTCGTGCTGTTTCTGATTTTTGCAGTGCTGGCTAAAATCCTGATAACACCTGAACGGGTAAAGAGTACTGTCCTGCCTATAGCTGAGAAAAAGCTGCATCGTAAAGTTCAGCTTGGCGACATCAAGGTCAGTATCTTTTCCGGTATCGTCCTGAAGGATTTAGTAGTTATGGAGAAGGAGGGCAGCGAGTCTTTTGTCAAAGCTCGACAGGTAAGGCTCAAGTACCAGTTCTGGCCACTGTTGTCGAGGCAGGTGGTAGTGGACCAGATTCTTCTGGATACACCGGTTATCAGCATAATCCGTCTGCCAGACGGCAGTTTCAACTATTCGGACATCACCGCGAAAAAAGAGCCGGCAGCACCTGAGGTGAAACCGGAAGGGAAAAAGGAAATGAATCTTCTGGTATCAGAGGTATCTCTGATGAAAGGGAAGTTGAGATTTGAAGACCGGAAAGGCGATCCTTCACGACCATTCATTTATACCATAGAGGATGTGGAAGTCTCTTCCAGCGACATTTCTCTGGACAACCCTTTTTCCTTCATGGCAAAGGCCAGGGTAACCGGTGCCTCGGTGGAAATGAATGGAAAAGTGGCGGATGCTGGGAAAAAGCCATCCATCAATGCCGTCATTAAAGTAGTTGATGCGGATCTGAAGAAAATGACTGCCGGGCTTCCTCCAAATGTGATCGCAAAGGTAAAAGCCTTTGATCCTTCTGGCGTTGTCAATGTGAGGCTTCACCTGGAAGGACCAGTATCGGCGCCGAAGGAGTTATTGAAGGAGGGTGAAGTTCGTCTGTCAAAAGTGGAAATCACAGCCTCTGGCCAACGGCCTGCTCTGGAAGGGGTGCTGTTTATGAAAGGAGATACTGTCTCGTCCAAGGACCTGACACTGACGATGGGACAGAATAAAATGGAGATCGATCTGACGGTGGCCAATCTCCTTGGCAAACCGCTAACTGTTACGAGTGCTGTTAAAGCTGATCGGTTTGACCTGGATCCGTTTCTTCAAAAAGGGAAAACGGCCGCAGTGGGTGCTGATAAAAAAGAAAAGCCGGAGCCAGGACCATTGAAACTGCCTGTTCGGGCAAATGGCACGGTGCAACTGGGACAGACATCCTACAAGGGGTTGCCGATCAGCCAGCTGCTCCTGAAATATAGGCTTACTGATAATATTCTTCACGTTGACGAGCTGAAAGGCAAGGTTGCAGGCGGATCTTTTTCCGATACAGCCAGAATAGACTTGGGGCAGATAGGTTTTGCCTATTCCACAAGGCTGGCAATCCAAGGGGTACAGGCCGATCCAATCGTCTCGGCGTTCGTCCCCAAAGCAGCCGGCACAGTATTTGGTTCTCTCTCGCTCAACGCGCAACTGGATGGTAGGGGGACCAAAACCCCGTCCATCAAGAAAAACGCGGGAGGCAAGGGGGACTTTGCCATCGCACAGGGAAAACTGACCGGGGCTGGGCTGGTACAGGGCCTGGCGCAGTTCGTAAATGTTGAACAACTGCGGGTTGTGCAGTTCAATAAGTTTGCCGGCAACTTCCAGATAATAAACGGGAAAATCATTATCGACAGTAATGTTTCTGGAAGGGATCTGCAAATTACACCAAAAGGGACTGCCGGACTTGATTCAAGCCTCGACCTTTCCCTGGAAACACGCCTGGCTCCGCAGCTGACCAGCAGGATCACGGGGGGACAAATCGGCAGGTTTGTTACCGATGAAAAAGGGTGGGGAATCCTGCCTCTTAGGGTAAAGGGCACCTTTTCCTCTCCGCAATTCAGGCTTGATGTCTCCGGTGTCCGTCAGCAATTGAAACAGAAGGGCAGAGAGAAGCTTGAGCAGACCATCCAGGAGAAACTTCTGAAGAAAAAGGAGGGTGAGCCGCCACGCCCCGAAAGGGAGCTGCTGGAGAAAGGCTTGCGAGGGATATTTGGCAGATGAGGCCAAAGGGGGTAACCTGTGAAAGTCATAAGACCCGTTTCTTTAATTGCTGTAATGATCCTGATTATGGTAGGACCGGCAACTGCGGAAGGTAATCAATCCGGACAAGACAGCTTGTCGGCTGGAGGTCTGGAGCAGTCCCCAGGAAAGGATCCCCGGAAGACAAAGGACATCGACGAAAAAGGGGAGCGTGAGAATGCCTGCAGCTGCTGTCGGGATTGTAAGGCGGCGACACATTCTATCAGAGGCAAAGAAGAAGGTCCGCCGGCAACTGATGGCTGCAAGGACTGCTGCGACAGATGCGGCACGGTGGATATGCCGGTCCCGGGGCAAGTGTCCCCTGAAATCCTGGACAGGAAATGATACAAGAAGCCCCATGCTTGTTAACCTGACTGTAGTGTGGTAGAACTGTTGCCGCTTGGGTTAATTACCAACGAAATCGCGATGGTTAACAGGACGCATAATCAGAACAGGAGATGGTATGGCTGAAAGTGTTTCATTCTGGTTGGAGAACAAGCAATCCATTGGCTCCAGAGTGGCTCAGCTTGGTGACCAGGGGTTGGTGAATTACAGGGACAGATATTATGTGGTCATGAACGGCGCCGCTCTGATGAAGGGGGGAAAGCCACTTCGTTATTCCATATCATCACTGCCAGCGGTCTGGAAGAAGGCCTTGCGCGGTTATTCAACCCCAGCTGATGTGTCAGCTACAGTGTCAACTATGTCTTTAAAAGCAAACCTTCCCGGCATTGCACCGATCACGAAAAGCCACGAAACTTCTGTCGTGCCGGAACAGGCAATAGTGGCGTCTGCACCGATAACACCTGGCGTAAAGCCGCCGCAGTCGGTAATAAAAGCGCCGAAATCTGCCAGAAAACCCGAGAGCAAGCAGACAGCACAAACAATGGTCAACGCCGAATGCCCCTATTGCAGCCACAAGCAGGAAATTCCTGTGGAAAAAGGGCGCAGCGGCAAGCCGTTTTTCAATTCCTGCATCAAGTGCAGGAACGACTTTGCTGTTAAATTTGTGCAAGTAACCATGTACCAGGCCCAAGTGGCAGGTTTCCGTTAAAGGCATCACCGCAGATGAATAAGTCAGACCTTCTCCAGCAAATTATTGCGCAACTGAGTCATGATCTTGCCGTGCTCTTCAACGCGGCCAAGACTGCCCATGAAGCAGCAACCCACTCAGAGAACCTCCCGGACAACAAGTATGACACATTAGCGCTGGAAGCCTCCTACGTTGCCCAGGGACAGGCAAACCGGGCCGGTGAGGTACGGCAGGCCATAGAGGTTTACAAGCAGCTTTGCATTGCACCCATGGATGATGGAGCAGTCCGTTTGGCAGCGCTTGTCAACATTGAGGCTGAGGACGGCACGGCAAAGGTTGTCTTCATTGGCCCACTGGAGGGTGGCTTAAGGGTAACTGTTGACGGTACAGAGGTTGTTGTCATCACTCCCAGTTCCCCCTTGGGCGGCCAATTGATAGGGAAAGTCAACGGTGACACGGTCCAGATAGGGACAGGCAAAAACCGAGTGTTCTACGAAATTACAGAGGTACGTTAAGTGGAAGAACAGGAAATTGAGATTCAATACGATGTACAAAAGGACCAGCAGGAGGAAGGGGTCGAGATTCCACTGGATCAAATTAATCAAGAGACCCTGCGGAACTTGATCAGCGAATTTGTCACCCGGGAGTGGGGAGAGTTGACCGACGGCAGCTATACTCTTGAGGACAAGATCGGGCAGGTGATTCAGCAACTTAAGGATAAGAAAGCAAAGGTGGTATTTGATCTGACATCTAATACGGCCAATATAGTAGTAATCACAAACTAGTGAATAGTAGTACACAAGATGTAACTAATAATTACATGTAGTCACTTCTCTCATCGGTTCTACCGGTGCCTGCCATACAGCTTTATTTCGTATATCAAATCACCTGCTGGATATCCTTCACAATGAATTAGGGACGGGGTTAACAACCCCGCCCCTACATTTAACTATTCCCTGATTAATTCATAATCACCACCTCAGCGCGTACCGGTGAGTTCCCCAAGGGCGTTTGCCTTAGTAGCGG
>CAWAFF010000041.1:0-20663 GCA_963780945.1 uncultured delta proteobacterium
CAGTGAGATTTGGCCTCATCATATTTGCCGAGCAGATAACAGACCTCGCCGATGGTATGGGTGGCGTGCATATGTCCTGATGAAAGTTGCAGGGCTTTACGCAGAAAGTCCATGGCCCGATAGAGTGAAACTGTCGACATATGTAGCGCGGAAAATCTCAATCCCTTATCAAGGAATGTCCTGCCTATTTCGAGAGGAAATTGTGCATTTTCAGGCTCGATCAGAGCGAATATCTTCAGGTAATTGATCTTCCTGTCAAGGTAGGTAACTTCCACATCCTTTTGATCTAGCATGACTATGTGGCTGGCCAACTCCGAAAGGTAATGTGGATAAGCTTCCTGCAAAAGTTTTGCGAAATACAGGTTTGAAAGTGCCTCAGGATTAACCCTTAGCAAATGATAGAGACCACGTCCCACCACATCATAAGAAGGAGCAGCAGAACCAAGTACCGCAAAATCTTCTTCAAGTAGAGGAATAGGTGTCCCCTCAAGGGAGATGTTTATCTTACCGTCGAGCCCGCTCAGATATGTACCTGCTGGAGGTAGATAGTAGCTGATGCCGCTGACTGGTGTCATGTCACAGATGGCTAAATTTTTAATATTAATTTCTCCTGGAATTTCTATCCGCAAGGGTGTCGATACCTGCGATTGCCTTAACATCTTGTAGATCTTCACGTTATCCCACGGTTCATCCATAATGCCATCATGTATGGCCCAGCTGCGGCCAAGCACGGTATTTGCCATATTTGGCTGGCGAAATGGGGAGGAATTATCAAGCCGAGCAAAAAGCATTCCGCCGGGCATAAAGCCTTCATTTATATTCACCATTAGTGATCTTCCGGTAATATAATCGAAGCCGTATTTTTCATAGCGAATTGCGTTGTCATAAGTCAAAGGTTCGGCAATGATCATTTCCATTCCCAAGCCATCGACAAAATTTTCCAATAGGCTCAACACCTCGCCGAACATTTTCAGCCCGTGATGAGTCTGATTGGGGAAGAGCCCGGCATTCATAGCTCTGACTTCTTCGGGCAAATTTCTGCCAAGACTGGTAAAATAGTTATCCCTGCCCCACTCGTCCCTGTCAACGTTGTAGCGTTCAGCATGAGGATCATTGATAATGCAGAATGACAACTCCATTTGTTGGTAATGGGTGTCCGCTAGTTCAAGAAAAAAAACCTTGTCCAAATCAGCTTCATGCATCTTTGCTTCAATTCGCAGAATGCCAATGCCGCGTGGAGCAACACATTTAATCTTAAACTCGCCATCTGCACCGAGAAAAGAGCCAACGGAGGTTGTTTTTAAAACCTGATGCAATCGTTGTGGAATAAGCCGGGAAAAGATACCGTCTTTTTCAGCAGGATCAAGAAAACTGATATCTCTCAGGGAAAAGAGAGAATTTCCCTTCGAATCTGTCAGGTGCTCATTTCCCGGAATTTTTGCCATAGGTGCCGATTATGATAGGGAAAATAGTCTTTCTTATACTGGAAATAGTTTTTTCAACTGCATCCAATGCCCTGTTGCGGTCATCATCGTCAGCCCAATGCATGGCGTCCAACAACATTTTATGAGGAAAACCGAGGCGGCTGATCTTGTCCACAAACTGGACAGGCAGAGAAGGTTGCAGCTCCTTGCCGTTCATGATGGCCCAGACGATAGTCCAGGCTCGCGCCACGTTCATGTTGTCATATCCACCACCACCCACAGCTAGCCAAGGGATCCGCAAAGCTTTCAGTTTCCTCACAATATAGGAATAGGCATGGGTGGTAATTTCCAGTCTAGTCAGTGGATCGGTGCGAAAGGTGTCTGCACCTAGCTGTGTTACCAACACGTCGGGGTCAAAAGCTGCAATCAAAGGAAAAGCAACCTCGTCAAAGGCTTTCATGTAAATGGCATCATCTGTGTGTTCAAGTAGTGGCACATTAACCGTGTAGCCAGCACCTTTGCCTTGGCCTGTTTCATTTTCAAAGCCGGTTCCAGGGAAAAAATAGGCTCCGCTTTGGTGGATGGAAATGGTCAGCACTTGGTCACTGTCATAAAAGGCTTCCTGTACCCCATCTCCATGGTGGGGCGTCAAGATCAAGATAGACAACCCTCTTTCCCCTAGCAAGAAGCATATTTATAGCAACAGCTGCATCATTCAGATAAGAAAAGCCCGAAGCTTTGCTTCTATGTGCATGATGCCAGCCGCCAGCGAGATTAAAGGCGCAATCATAACCCTCATCAACTATAAGTCTGGCCGCCTCAACTGTACCGGCTGCCCCCATGCATGCCCAGTCAAAAAAGCCTTTGAAAACCGGATTTTCGGCATCACCAAGACCGAAACGAAAATCAGCTCTCGATTCATCTGCAGCGCTGAATTCCTTAAGACGGGCGAGATACTCCGCAGAATGAAAAGAAAGCAATTGTTCTTCGGAAATGGCGCCGCATTTACATTGGCAGGTGCCGGGAAGGTCGGTCAGACCGTAGGCCAGCATAAGCTCATAGGTCAATCGATAGCGCTGCACCTTGAAGGGGTGGTCCGCCCCGTAACAGTAGGACTCAAAGTCAGGTGAGTAAATAAGAGCTGTCTTGGCAGACAAGGAGGCTCTCCAATTGTTGTCACAAGGGGAATCGCATTAACTGCTGTGAATTTACAATGTTAGCCGATGAGCGTCAACAACTATTTCCCGCATGAGAGCCGTGATTTTAGGCATTGATGGTGAATAATTGAGCAAAAAAAAACGGTCCCGTAGCGGTGTTCAATATTAAATCCATATGTTACTGATAGTTACAAAACTTGGCAAACACGTTGCTAATAACAATCCTTGTCTTGCCCAATGACGGGTAAAGAGCTTACCAATGGAGGTAATAAGATGGAAGCTATGCCAGGCAACCTGCACAACAGTTCCGATGTCCTCTTTCTCATGCTTGGTGCTGTCATGGTGTTTGCCATGCATGCCGGTTTTGCCTTTCTGGAGGTGGGCACCGTCCGCAAAAAAAATCAGGTTAACGCCTTTGTCAAGATTCTTACCGACTGGTCAATATCAACAGTGGTATATTTCCTGATAGGTTTCCCCCTTGCTTACGGCATCTCTTTTCTAACCCCTGCAGGAGACCTGCTTGGAACAACACAGGGTTATGACCTTACCCGTTTCTTCTTCCTTCTCTGTTTTGCTGCCTGCATTCCTGCAATTATCTCAGGCGGAATTGCCGAACGAGCGAAGTTCTGGCCGCAAGTTATTGCTGGAGCCATATTTGCCGGCTTAGCCTACCCTCTCTTTGAATCACTTATATGGGGGCAAAATTCTCCAGCGCTGCAGGGTTTGTTCAGAAAGATTGGTGGGGCAGAATTCCATGATTATGCCGGTTCCGTAGTGGTTCATTCCATAGGCGGCTGGATCGCCCTGCCGGCCGTCATGATCCTCGGCCCACGCATGGGGCGCTACATTCGTGGCAGGTCCCATCCGATTCCCGTCAGTAACATCCCTTTTCTGGCACTTGGTTCCTGGATCCTGTCCATCGGCTGGTTCGGCTTCAACGTAATGAGCGCCGGCCACATCGAAAAAATTTCTGGAC
Source organism: uncultured delta proteobacterium (assembly GCA_963780945.1). GTDB lineage: Bacteria > Desulfobacterota > Desulfuromonadia > Geobacterales > Geobacteraceae > Geotalea. The sequence continues at coordinate 3,558 of CAWAFF010000041.1, forward strand.
TGGTGGCTGTTAATTCACTGATGGCCATGGTAGGTGGAGTACTGGCGGCTCTTGTGGTCGGAAAAAACGATCCCGGATTTATCCATAACGGCGCCTTGGCTGGATTGATTGCCGTCTGTGCAGGCAGTGATATAATGCATCCCCTCGGTGCTTTTATTACAGGCAGCATTGCCTCTGTCATCTTTGTCTTCGGTTTCCATCTTGAGCAGGAAAAGCTCAAGATCGACGACGTACTTGGTGTTGGCCCGTTGCATGGCGTTATTGTTGGACCTGGGGGGGGATCGCTGCAGGGATCTTCGGTCAGCAGTTTCTTGGTGGTATTGGCGGGGTGACTTTTATTTCACAGCTTTTGGGGACTGTTTTGGCAGTTGCCTTCGCCCTTGTCAGCAGCCTGATCACTTACGGCCTGCTTGCCAAGACCGTCGGCATCAGGCTGAACGAAGAGCAGGAGTTTGCTGGCGCCGACTTGAGCATTCACAACATTGGTGCTTATCCAGAGGACCATATTCGTTGATTTACGATGCATACAAAAAATAAAAACGAAGGCCCGATTCGGGCCTTCGTTTTTATTTTTCGATGAAGCTTAACGCCCTTTCAAGCCTTAGGCAGGTTTCTTTTTGCCCGAGAACGGTCATGACTTCATAAATACCAGGGGCGGCAGTCCCACCGCACAAGGCAATACGGGCAGGTTGCGCAATCTGACCAAGCTTGAGACCCTTCTCTTCGCAAACTCCCTTGAAAACGATCTCAATGCTGTCGTGGCCGAAATATTCAATGGCAGACAGCTTCTCAATCAACAGTAACAACAAAGGTGCCAGCTCAGGGGTAAGGAACTTTTCTGCCGCCTTCTCGTCGTATGTAAAATCCCTTTCATAATAGAAAAGAGCTCCATCAGCCATCTCCACCAAGGTCCGGGCACGTTCCTGAAGTGTTTTGACGACCTCAACCAGATCAGGCCCATTGGTGACGTCAACTCCTTTTTCAACAAGAAACGGAGTTAAAAGTGAAGCAAGACGCCTTTCATCGCCGGTCTTGATATAGTGCGCATTCAGCCAGAGAAGCTTGTCCGGGTTGAAAACACCCGCAGAACGGCCGACCTGTTCGATGGAAAATTTTTCGATCAGATCCTCCTTACTGAAGATCTCCTCATCGCCATAGCTCCAACCGAGCCGCACCAGGTAGTTTACCATCGCTTCTGGGAGAAAACCCATGTCACGGTATGCCATGACGCTCGTAGCACCATGTCGCTTCGACAGACGCGTTTTGTCGGCACCAAGAATCATAGGCACGTGGGCAAAGCTAGGAATTGGATACCCCAATGCTTCATAGAGGAGAATCTGACGAGGAGTGTTGTTGACATGGTCATCACCTCTGATAACCGTAGTAATGGCCATGGTGGCATCGTCAATAACAACAACAAAATTGTAGGTGGGGGTTCCGTCGCTTCTCTGGATAATCAGATCGTCCAGTTCATCATTATCGAAGGATATTTGCCCTTTTACCAGGTCGTCAAAGGCAGTAACACCTTCCCGGGGAGCCCTGAACCTGACCACATAGGGCCTATTATCAAGTTCACTGCCTGAAGAATCACGACAAGTACCATCATATTTAGGTTTGCGTCCCTCTTTGAAAGCAAGTTCCCTTTTTGCCTCAAGCTCTTCAGTGCTGCAATAACATTTATATGCTTTCCCTGAATCAAGAAGTTTTTGCGCGAATTCCTTGTAAACCGGAAAACGCTCCGACTGATAAAAAGGTCCTTCATTCCAATCCAGTCCCAGCCACTTCATCCCCTCCAGAATAGCATCCACCGATTCCTGAGTGGAGCGGGCCACGTCGGTGTCTTCAATGCGAAGTATGAAAGTACCATTCAACTTTTTGGCGAGCAACCAGTTGAAAAGGGCAGTACGTGCGCCCCCCACATGAAGGTAGCCGGTGGGACTGGGTGCAAAGCGTAGACGTACTTTAGACATGTATGGACTCCTTCTGGAATAAATTTAAAAGGCAAGCCGCCGTTTACTGGATGTCATCATCATCGTCAGCAGGCTTTTTTTCCCCAGGTATTTTATATTCTTCAGTGACCCATGCGCCCAGGTCAATGAGTTTGCAACGTTGCGAGCAAAATGGCCGATAGGGATTCTCCTGCCAAGTGGTCTCGTTATTACAGTGAGGACAAAGATGTTTTGGTTTCTTTTCCACTAGCTTTACCTGTAGATATTTTTTTTGTAGAATTTGACGGTATTTTAATCTTTAGACTTTTTATACCAACTTATAAACCCGGCAATTCCATCCTCCATCTGAGTCACAGGTTTATACCCTAAAATTTTCTCGGATTTTCTAAGGTCGGCAAAGGTCATTTGAACATCTCCAGGCTGCATGGGCAATCGCTCAAGATCTGCTTTTTTCCCAAGTTCCTGCTCAATTATTTGCACCAAACGCCTCAGGTCAATCGGTCTGGAACCGCCAAGGTTGAAGATTTCGTAGCGAGGTTCATCAGCTGTTGTCCATGCCAACGCCCTTTCTATGCCGGTGATAATATCATCAATATAGGTATAGTCACGACTTGTGCTGCCATCACCGTAGAAGGGAACAGGTTTCTCCTGATCGATAAGTCTCACAAATTTGTTGATGGCCAGATCAGGTCGCTGACGAGGTCCGTAAACGGTAAAAAATCGTAGACAGGCGATATTAATGCCATAGAGGTGGTGGTAGGTATGGCAGATTAGCTCACCTGCCTTTTTGGTGGCCGCATAGGGTGAAATGGGGTGATCGACAGGATCGACCTCGGCGAATGGCACTTTGGTGTTGTTCCCATACACCGAAGAACTTGAGGCAAAAATAAACGGGCGTATGCCATTTGTCCTCGCTGCCTCCAGAAGATTGATGGTTCCTTTGACATTCACTTCTTCATAGAATAAAGGGTTTTCAATGGAGGGACGAACTCCAGCTGCGGCCGCCAGATGAATGACAGCATCAGGCTTTTCCTGCACGAAAATACCGTGAATAAACTCCGTATCACGGATATCCCCCTCGCAAAGGAGCAGAGTCTGATCGTTGTCTACGGCAGTTTTGGCCACCTGGGCAAAGTTACGCCGTTTATTCTCAGGTTCGTAAAAGTCATTGAAATTATCAATAATTACAATGTCGTTGCCGGAAAGTAAAAGTCGCTCAGCAAGGTGAGAACCTATGAAACCCACGCCACCGGTCAAAAGTATCCGCATCAAGTCCTCTTTATTTTATTCAGGCGTAACGATGGCTCCCTTGCCTGTTTTAGCGGCAAGTTCAACGGCCTCGGAGTGCGTCAGATGCTTTCCCAGCCGTACTCTGTACCAGGTACCCTTTTCCTGAACAGTTGACTCAACAATGTATGCGGCCAGACCTTGGGCCAAGAGCCCACTTTTTATAGCATCAGCATCCTTTTTGCTTCGCAAGGAAGTTACCTGGACACAAAAGCCAGAGTCTGCTGCACTCTGCTTTTTGCTGCTGACAGCCCCCGCGGGAGCTACTACAACTTGTTTCGGTTCGTTGGCTGAGGGAGTTTGCGGAGTTGGTGCTGACGACGGAACCAGTTGTCCCTGTCGGTTCTGCTGGTCCACAACCGGAGTCTTTTTACTCTCATTTTCCCGCTTGTTCGGATTCAATCCGCTTCCCATTACGGTTGCACCGCTCGGGAGGGTCTGATAAAAAGTAAGTGGGGGAACCGGTTGTCCACTGGGAGGCTGTAAAGGAGAAGCATTCCCAGGCTTTGTGGCGTCAACTGCAGCTGCTTTTTTGTTATTTGATATCCTGATTGACTGGTTGCAGAAAAACCACCCTACAACAAAACCAGTCCCGAATGAGACAAGCACGGCGCCGGCAAGAATAAAAATCAAGATGCCGACCGGTTGTTTTTTCGGGCGGTTCTTACTGACTGGCCTGCGTTCACTATAGTCCAAAACCATAAAAAGCCCCTGTTACATTTTCTCCGGAGCAGAAATACCGAGAACAGCCAAACCATTTTTAAGGGTCATGGTTGTACATTTCAAGAGAAACAGCCTAGCTGCGGTTAATTGGGCATCTTCGGTAATGACCCTGTTTTTATTATAAAAACCATGGAACAGCCCAGCCAGTTCCTGGAGGTAGTTTGCAATCCGGTGAGGTTCAAAATTTGTTGCCGCCCCCTCCACAACTTCAGGATAAGCAGCAAGAAACTTAATAATAGCCATCTCTTCAGGCTCTACCAGCCTTTCAATAGAAATTGCTGCCAGCTCAGGAACAACGAATCCCTTTTCCGCAGCATTCTCGAAGATGCTGCAGATTCGAGCGTGGGCGTATTGGACATAATAAACCGGGTTGTCGAGGGATCGCTGCTTGGCCAAATCGATGTCAAAGACCAGCTGCGAATCGGGTTTGCGCATGACGAAGAAAAAACGTGTTGCATCACGGCCTACTTCATCAATGAGGTCATGCAAAGTTACATAACTTCCCGCCCGTTTTGAAATCTTCACCTCTTCCCCACCGCGCATGACAGTTACCATTTGGTGCAGAACGTATTCTGGCCATCCAACAGGAATCCCCGCATTGAGAGCTTGCAGGCCTGCCCGGACGCGGGTAATGGTGCTATGATGATCGGCACCCTGTTCGTTGATGACACGGCCGAAACCACGCTCCCATTTAGCAAGGTGATAGGCGATGTCAGGGACGAAATAGGTATAGCCTCCTCCGGCTTTGCGCATTACCCTGTCCTTGTCATCACCGAAATCGGTGGTACGGAGCCAGAGAGCATTGTCATGCTCATAGGTGTGACCACTGTCAATGAGACGTTGAACAACTCTTTCGACATTTCCATCGGTATAAAGCTGGGACTCAAGGGAATAAACATCAAAATTGACGTCGAAGGCTTTCAGGTCCTGATCCTGCTCACGACGCAGAAAGGCAACGGCAAAGCGGCGGATGCCGTCCAGGTCTTGCGGGTCGGCGGCAGCAGTGACGTGCTGGTCGTCTGCGTGAACCGTCTCGCCGGCCAGATAAGCTCTGGCAACATCATTAATATATTCCCCCTGGTACCCGTCTGTCGGCCAGCGAGGGTCATCAGGCTCAATGTTTAAGCATCGGGCCTGCACCGACAAGGCCAGGTTGGCGATCTGTTGACCCGCATCATTATAATAGAATTCGCGGGTCACCTCCCAGCCCACAGCATCCAGTAACCGGCAGATGGTGTCCCCCAGTGCTGCGCCCCGACCATGCCCAATATGCAGCGGTCCAGTTGGATTTGCACTGACGAATTCAACCTGAATCCTTTTTCCATCACCGACAGTGCTTTTACCATAATCCGCCCCTGCCCGGTCAATTTCAGCAAGAAGTTGGCGCCAGGCTTCATCTTTCACATAAAAATTAATGAAACCTGGACCGGCAATCTCTACTTTTGCACATATATCCGCATCCTTGGAGAGATGTCTGACAAGAGCCTCAGCAACCATTCGCGGAGCTTTTTTTTCAGCCTTAGCCAACATCATTGCGGCGTTTGTGGAGAAATCGCCATGCTCGGAATGGGCAGGCTTTTCTATGACAACAGACGGGAAAATGCCGGAGGAGAGGCTTCCATCTGCATAGCAACTTGCCAGACCTTTTGCAACCAAAGTACGGAGCAAATTTTTCATCATTACTCCTGTGGATCTTGTTTACTTGTGTCTTCTATCTGTTCATCAGTTTTAATGGATACATCCCTGGTGAAGTCGGGGCAATGAGCACCGCCGTCAGGAATACAGAATTTTTTTGCACAATTTTCACGCCAGGCACAAATGGCACAAAACTGCTGCACTTTTTTGATAATCACTTTGTAGCACTCCCATTGGTGAACGATATCCTGTAGCGGATCCTGCTTATTTCGGGTGTGTCAGGTCCTTCTTTTCCAGAACAGGAAATTGGTAAATGATTTCATTTTGCCTTACCAGTCCAAAATCCCTTCTCGCAATGCTCTCCAAATAGCGACGATCACCACGCAGGGCTTCAATCTCTCGCTTCAGCTCTTCATTCTCACTTTTCAGCGTTTTTAGGCTTTCCTCTATTTCCTTATTTTCTTTGTCGAGATGGTAAATGCGTAACAAGCCGCGATCACCAAAAATGGTAAAAAAAAGGATGAAGATTATGATACCGGCAGGGATGAGAAACATCCGTTTCCGCATGATGAGGAATCCTCCGGATCAATGCTCTTTTGAGAGGAGAGCAGCAAAATATTCTATAGTCTTCTTAAGGCCTGTTTCCACATCAACTACCGGCTGCCAGTGCAATATCTCCTGGGCAAGGGAAATGTCAGGCTGCCGCTGCTTGGGATCGTCAGCTGGGAGATCTTTAAAGACTATCTGCGACTTTGAGCCGGTAAGGTCTATGATCCTGCGGGCAAATTCCAATATTGTGGTTTCGTTTGGATTTCCAAGATTGACCGGTCCGGTAAAATTATCACATTCCATCATCTTGATCATGCCGTCCACCAGATCATCCACATAGCAGAAGGAGCGGGTCTGCTTGCCCTCACCGTAAACAGTTATGTCTTCCCCAGCCAATGCCTGAACGATGAAGTTTGAAACCACCCTGCCATCATTAACGGCCATACGAGGGCCGTAGGTATTAAAAATGCGAATGATCCGGATGTCTACGCAGTTTTGCCGATGGTAATCCATCATCAGTGTCTCGGCCACCCTTTTTCCTTCGTCATAGCAACTCCGTATACCGATGGGATTTACATTCCCCCAGTATTCCTCCTTCTGGGGGTGGACCTGTGGATCCCCGTAAACCTCAGATGTGGATGCTTGGAGAATCCTGGCCTTTACCCTCTTTGCCAGACCAAGCATATTGATGGTGCCCATGACGCTGGTTTTGATCGTCTTAACCGGATTGTACTGGTAATGAACGGGTGACGCCGGACATGCCAGATTGTAGATGCGATCTACCTCAAGCAGGATCGGCTCAGTAATGTCGTGACGGATCAGTTCAAAAGCCGGGTTAGCACACAAATTCAAGACATTCTTCTTGCTGCCGGTGAAAAAACTATCAAGGCAGACAACCTCATTCCCTTCGCCAAGAAGTCTTTCGCACAGATGAGAGCCAATAAACCCGGCACCGCCGGTTACAAGAATACGCATGTTATTCAACCTCTATGTATGTGTTCAGCATCAACAGACCGAGCTGAAATGTTTGCCGTTCCGTCCGATGGGCAGGTACTCAAAACCTGTTTCTTTGATGCGGGATGGTTCATAGAGATTCCTACCGTCGAAAATCAGCGAACGGTTAAGAAGCAACTTCATCCTCGCAAAATCAGGGTTCCTGTATTCATTCCATTCCGTAACGATGGCCAGGGCATCAGCACCCTTCAGAATCTCATACATATTGCTGTTGTATGAAATTCGATCACCGAATATCTTTTTGGCTTCTTTGATGGCCTCTGGGTCGTGGGCGCAAACCTCGGCTCCCAGTTCCAATAGCCGGTTAATTATTACAACTGAAGGGGCCTCGCGCATGTCATCAGTTCTGGGCTTAAACGATAACCCCCAAATGGCAAGGACCTTGCCCGCAAGTGGCTTGTCAGCAGAGTTGTCGCCAAGACAACTCAGTATTTTATCCGTCAAGATAAGCTTCTGTAACTCATTAACTTCTTCCACTGCCTTTAAAAGGCCAAAGTTATAGTCATTTTCTTCGGCGGTTTTTACCAGCGCCTTCACATCTTTTGGAAAACAGGAACCTCCGTAGCCGACACCTGGAAAGAGAAAATCATAACCGATGCGTGAATCCGACCCGATCCCTTCTCTGACTGCAGATACATCAGCACCCATAATATCGCAGAGATTGGCAATTTGATTCATGAAGGAGATCTTTGTGGCCAGCATGGCATTGGCCGCATACTTGGTCATTTCCGCGCTGCGTACGTCCATGAGTATTAATCGATTGGTCTTGCGCATGAAGGGGGAGTAAATTTCCTTCATTATTTCACCGGTGCGCACATTATCGGTACCAATAACAACCCTGTCCGGTTTCATGAAATCGTCGATCGCCGCTCCTTCCTTCATGAATTCAGGATTGGAAACAACGTCGAATTCTATGTCTCTGCCCCTTGCTTCAAGTTCTTCCTTCACAGCGTTGCGGACCCTATCGGCTGTTCCTACCGGAACGGTTGATTTGTCCACCAGGATCTTGAAGGTTTCCATATTGCGGCCGATTACCCGTGCCACATCCAGCACATATTTAAGGTCTGCAGACCCGTCTTCACCCGGTGGTGTACCCACGGCAATAAAATTGACCAGTGAAGCCTTGACTGCCATGGGGAGGTCTGTGGTAAAGGTAAGTCGCCCCTCTGCACAATTCCTGATCACCATCTCTTTGAGACCAGGTTCATAAATCGGAAGAATACCTTCTTTCAGGCCCTCAATCTTGGCTTCATCAACATCTACACAAATAACGTCGTTGCCACTTTCAGCAAAACAGGTACCAGCGACCAACCCAACATATCCTGTGCCTATGATGCAGATTTTCATTTGAAGAAGCCTCCTCAAGTGGGTAGTTTAGCTGTTCTATATACCACAGAAGATGTCATTCCGCCAGCGTTTTCCCCGGCAGAAACTACATTGCAGACGGTCAAGCAGGTTGTAGTTGCTGGGGGAAAAAAGGATCCGACGGGTTAGTTCAGCGTACTCATCGAAGGTCAGAGTCTCCCCCCGGCGACTTCCGTCTATACCTGCTTCATCAAGAATCCGATTGATCTGCTCAAGGTCAAAAAGCTGCGATGATTTCAGACAATTGGACAGGGTCTTGCGCCGTTGACTGAATGAAATCTTCACAACCTGCCTGAACAAAGCCTCATTCCCAACATCCACCCGTGGCGCAGCCAGAGGAACAAATTTCAGCACCACCGAATCAACTTTGGGGATAGGCCTGAAGGAGCCTGGCTTCACAATTAAAACCCTGGAGATATTGAAATGAAGTTTGCAGAAAACGGACAGGATGCCATAGTCCTTGGTCCCAGGTGACGCAACCAACCGATCTCCGACCTCTTTCTGCAGCATGAGGATCAATGATGAAAAAAGAGGAACATTATCAAGGAACTTGAATAACACCTGACTTGATATATTGTATGGCAGGTTAGCTGCGACCTTCCACTTGCCATTCCAGCGACTACCAAGGGCTTCAGACAGATCAAGCTTAAGGATATCACCCTGCAAAATTTCCACATTGCCTGAACTTTGAAATTCTTTTACCAGTAGAGGAACAAGTTGACGATCCAGTTCTACAGCCAATACTTGGGATGCCCTTTCAACCAACAGAGAAGTCAGCGCCCCACGCCCCGGGCCTATTTCCAGAACTCGGTCCGTGGCGCTGATATCCACTGCATCGACAATCCGGTTGAGGACATTGCTGTCCACCAAAAAGTTCTGCCCCATGGATTTTTTTGCACGTAATTTTTCCACTTATATTACCTTTTGTAAGGAGAGGTTTATTGCGTCAAGTGGCCATACCGGCAAGGCATCAAGCTCAAAACCGCCGGTGATTTGATTGGAAAGATAGAAATTTCCAGGAACAGCAAGCATTGCGGCGTTATCGGCACAAAGAAGTGGAGAGGGTATGAATAGCTCCACCCCATTTTTGTCGGCAAAGTCGGCCATTTCCCGACGCAGCCCGCTGTTACATGCAACCCCCCCGGCCACAACAAGCCGGTTAATGCCGCTACTGCAAACAGCTGATGCAGTCTTGCCAACCAGGACATCACAAACCGCAGCTTGAAAAGAGGCGCATATGTCCTTTAACAAATTACCCTCGATGGCTCGTGTTTCTTTCTGAACATGGTTAAGTACTGCTGTCTTTAAACCGCTGAAACTGAAATTGTAATTATCACTGCGCATGAGTGGTCTCGGAAACTTTATGGCCGTAGGGTTCCCTTCAGCAGCCAGTCGGTCGATGACAGCTCCTCCTGGATATTGCAGCCCCATCAGCTTAGCCACCTTGTCGAAAGCTTCTCCGGCGGCATCATCCAAAGTCTGGCCAATGGTCTTGTAACGGCCGATGCCATGTACCTCATAAAGATGCGTATGCCCACCGGAAACGGCAAGGGCAATAAAAGGGAATTCTACCTGGCGCTCCAGCATTACGGCAAGGATATGCGATTCTATGTGATTAACGCCGATGACAGGAATCTTCAGCCCATAGGCCAATGCCTTTGCCGTGGATATGCCTACCAGTAGAGCTCCAGCCAAGCCAGGTCCCTGGGTTACCACGATCCCTTCCAGGTCGGAGAGGGCTGTATTTGCCTTGTGCATTGCTTCTTCGATAACAACTGAAATAGTCTCCAGATGCTTTCGTGAAGCAATTTCGGGTACCACTCCACCGTACTCGGCATGAACGCTGATCTGGGAGGCAATGATGTTGGAAAGGATCTCTTCTCCATCCCTGACAACAGCAGCGGCGGTTTCGTCACATGATGATTCTATGGAAAGTAGCAGCATAAATAAGAAGGGCGTGAAATTACACGCCCTTATACCTTTCACACGATTGTTATTTCGGAAATAAGTAGCTAAAATGTCACAGAAGATTGGCAGCTAATTCGGCAAGTTCCGAACGCTCACCCTTAGTCATGGTGATATGGCCTGCGATTGCTTGCCCTTTGAACCTTTCCACAACATAAGTTAAACCATTGCTTGAAGAATCCACATAGGGATTATCTATCTGATACGGATCGCCGGTTAGAACTATCTTTGTTCCCTCACCCGCCCTGGTGACGATAGTCTTAATTTCATGTGGCGTTAGATTCTGTGCTTCATCAACTATCATGTACTGATTGGGGATTGAGCGACCACGGATATAGGTCAGTGGCTCGATATCCATAATACCCATTGCCATCAGCTCCTTATAGCCTTTACTATGGCGTTTTTCACCTTCATGCCCGGTAAGCAGCAGTTCAACATTGTCAAAAATAGGTTGCATCCATGGAGTAAGTTTCTCTTCAATGTCACCAGGAAGGAACCCAAGATCTCTGCCCATTGGAAATACCGGACGGGAGACAAGCAGTCGATTGTAAATGTTTTCTTCTGCTGTTTTATGAAGCCCGGCAGCTATGGCCACAAGCGTCTTGCCGGTACCCGCCTTGCCCACAAGTGTGACAAGCTTGATGCTGTCGTCAAGGAGAGCCTCAAGGGCAAAAGCTTGCTCGCGATTTCTCGGATGAATACTCCAGATCCCCTCTTTGCCGGCTTTTTTAATTGACACCACCTTCTTTTCATTGTCGTCATATTTACCAATTGCCGTATGGGAGCCATTAAGGCGGTCCGTATAGGCAACGAACTGGTTAGGGTAAAAACCGTTTTCCACTGAGATCCAGCCCTGCCCATGGAGTCGGTCAATAAGTTCCGCATCTGCTTCTAATTCCATGAATCCGGAATAAAGGTCTTCTATGACAACCTTGTCTGATTCGTAATCCTCGGCAACAAGACCAATGGCATCAGCTTTGATGCGCAGATTGGTATCCTTGGTAACAAATATGACAGGCTCATTTGTTTTTTTAGCTTTGACATCAAAAGCAACCGCAAGAATGCGATTGTCACCACGTTCCTCGCGCAACTCAGGAGGAAGCAGCTTCATCACTTTTTCTTCATAAATTTCAACGCGGATGTTGCCGCCATTTTCAAGTTTAATTCCTTCAGACAATGAGCCATGCTTGCGCATATCATCCAGAAGCCTTGAAATCTGACGGGCATTACGGCCAGTTTCGTTCATGTCTTTCTTGAAGCGATCAATCTCCTCAATTACTGTTATAGGGATAATGATGTTGTTATCTTGAAACTTGTAAAGTGCCTGCGGGTCATACAACAGTACGTTTGTATCTAGAATAAAGTTCTTCATGTGATCCTTTCAATTGGTTTTATCTTTCCGAGACAAACAATTCCAGGCCGCTGGAGGTTGCCAGTATTTTCAAATATAACAGGCTGTGTTTTGTAAGCGGCTTCCATAACGACTTCACCACTTTTATTAAGAGCTCCCGAAATATTGCGCTCTGGAGATTCTTTTATCGTCTAGTGGTTATAAACACCGGTTTTATAAAGCTCTTCCTTTTTTACCGGTCTTTCTGGTGGAAGTGAACAGCTCAGACAGGCACACCAGAGCAGGCAGAGACTGAAGACAATAAATTTTTTCATAAATTCGTCCTTTCTTCTCGGACAATGTTGTGCAGGGCTTCTAACAAAAGAGCAATGTCATGCTCAGTATTGAAGTAGCCAGGGCTGACTCTTACGGTGCCCTGAGGAAAGGTATTTATTGTCCTGTGAGCCATGGGCGCACAATGCAAACCAACCCTTACGCTTATATCAAAATCCCTGTCCAGGTGAAAGCCAATAGTAGCAGGGTCAAAACCGTCCACAGTAAAGGAAACTACGCCACCTCGAATATCAGGGTTACCTGCAACATGGGCTTTAGCCCCCCGGATGTCTTGCAGACCTTCCAACAGAAGCTCAACAAGCTTCATCTCCTTTTGCCTGATGGAGTCAATACCGGTCTGCTGAATAAATTCAATGCCTGCCATGAGGCCTGCAATTCCTGGTGTATTCAGGGTGCCACTTTCAAATTTTTCCGGCATCGCCTCAGGCTGATTTGGATCAGATGAAAAAGTCCCAGTTCCGCCCACAATAAATGGCGATATTTCCGTACCTTCAGAGATGTACAGAAGCCCGGTGCCTTGTGGGCCCAACAGTCCCTTATGGCCAGGTACTGCCAGTAGATCAATATTCAGCTCATTCACATCAATTGGCAAATATCCGGCGCTTTGAGCAGCGTCAACCAGAAAAATAGTGCCTGTTTTCCTGGCGATTTTGCCGATTTGCGCTACCGGCTGGATAGTACCGGTAACATTGGAACAATGGGATAGGGCAACCAGTTTGGTTTCTGGTCGCAGGGCAGCAGCAATATCATCAGGATCAATCAGACCGTGTTGATCAGCAGAAACCCACGTTATCTCCACACCTCGCTTTTTGGCCTCCTGAAGTGGCCGCACCAGTGAGTTATGTTCCATTGTTGTAGTAACAACATGGTCACCGTGGCGTAGCAGCCCGCTTATGGCGATATTGAGTCCTTCGGTAGCGCTGTGTGTAAAAACCAGGCGGGACGAATCAGGTATGCAAAAAAAAGATGCCAAAACCTCACGTGCCTCAAAGACAAGTCTTGACGCTGCCATGCCCCTTTTATAACCACCCCTGCCCGGACCGACACCGATCTCTCTGAAGGCATATTCAACGGCGCTATAAACTGAGTCTGGTTTGGGAAAAGTCGTGGCTGCGTTGTCCAGGTAGACTGACATCCATTTGTAGTAACATTTTAACCACTGTTTGGCAACCCTTTCATGGGTGAGGGTATGATCAGTTTTTCCGGCTTAACCATGGCTATGCCCAGTAATTCCAGAAGTCGGGTTGTCAATATCCTTTCAATATTGAGAATGTCATTGATGGAGAGTGAAACATCGTCCACCTTACCTCCTGCCATCATACCGTGGCCACCGGCACTGCCTATACCGGCCACAAGTGACTTGATGATCACTCCAACATTTAAATCATGACGGATTGTTCTCATTGATAAAACCATTTCATTGTTGTAATGGCCCATACAGAGGACAGTTTCGATACCCTCGAGCCTGAGCAGAAAATCAGCCAGTTCAGCGACTATCTCCGGGAACACCACCACCCGCAGATTGGCTATCAGAATACGTTGATATATAAGGGTGTGCTCGATTGCGTTATGAAAAGCTTGAAAGTACTCAATGGGAAGTTTTGGATGACAGATTTCATAGAGCAGTAACTTGTTTGTGAGAGGAAAAAGCTTATGGTATGCATCTCTGTCACGGACGATTTGCCTCACGTCCAAGATCCTGAGTCTCTGATTTAATAGCGTAAAACAAAGCAGTGGCAAGCTTTGTTCCAATGGGAATCCCTTCAACCTGAAGGTATTCAAAGAGGATAGTTGCGGTTACGCCATAATCAGGGCGTATATCCACAAACCTGCATTTGCGGCTGGTCTCTTTGACCGGGTGGTGATCTATAAGTATGTCAACCGTAGTCCCAGGAGGCAAAGAATTGTTGCCAACTTCCGGTTGTGTATCAATCATGCAGACTACCTGAAAATCTTTAATATCGAGAATAGCAAGAGGAGTAAGTGGAATCTGCAGTTGCTTGGCCATTGCCAGGTTTTCGCTGCGACCGATCATCCCTGAAAAAGAAAATACTGCTTCTTTGTTGAGTTTCATGACAAACAAGTGATTTAAAGCCATTGCAGATGCAAAGCAATCCGGATCAGGATTATCATGAACAACAATAAGAATTTTTCCTTTCCCCCTGACCCACGTCAACATCTCTTCAACGTAACTTTTCAGGTCATGAAGTGGGTAGTGGCTGGACATGATTCTCCTCATACAACAAAACAGAGCTATTAAATTCTAACCGAACTAGCCCCTGATTCAAGGCCAGCCCCATACACCCCTTTGCAGCAGAAAAACTTTCAATAATAAAAAAAGGGGGGCGCGATCGCCCCCCTAAGGGTTTTTTCTGAAGTTCCATGCATCAACCAAGGTAGCTATTGTGATTTCTTGCTCTGTTGGCCAAAATGGTAGGATCTAAAACTTCTCCACAGCATGTGCACTTCCAGGCATCAAAAGACCTTACAAAGTCATAATATTTCTCCGCAAACATGCGGCCTTTACATTTAGGACATTTCATAATTAAAAAACCTCCACAGATCAAGTAATAGTCAAAATGTTCTATGGGGTATTCATCATATATGCCACCTAAACCAGATTAGAGCTAAACCTAAGAAATCTATTGAAAATAGCTTATGTTTTCAAGTACTTGGCACCTTAAAAAAATCTTTTTATTTTATTTATTTTCCCTTCGGAGAGTCCGCTTACCTCTTTTAATGCCTCCAGTGAGTGAAAACCGTCATTTACTTGACGGAATTTAATGATATTTTGGGCTATTTTGGGTCCAATACCCGGCACAGCATCCCAATCATCTTCATCCATCAAATCAGGGTCGAGGGGAATTCCCAGAACCATTCGCTCGCGGGCCTTCATATAAGTGGCTGTTAGTTCATAGCTAAAGGGGTCAGTAACCATGATATTTATAATGGTTCCAGGCTTTATCAAGCTTTTTAAAGGCATGTTTGATCTGCTTACAATTCCATGTTTTGGAATCGTCATATTACTGACGGTCTCGAATGTGGCACCGTCAGGGAACCTGTATATCTGGGGGCACCACATTCCCTTTTATGTAAACCGAGGCTTTTGATGTCGTTAAGGGAAGAAAGGCCACTGTTGACCGTAGATTTTTTCGGGTACAGTGGCCTTGATATAAAAGAGACATGATTAGAACAAGTGCAAAAAGCCATAAAACAAAACACTGGCTCCTGCTTGTCACTTCCTGGACGCTTCACTTTCTTCGTCTTTGTGCAGCTTGAACTCTATGCAATCGATCAGTGCTTGATATGAAGCATCAATTACATTATCCGATACCCCGACAGTGCCCCACCGATTATGCTTATCTCCCGATTCGATAAGTACCCTGATTGCAGAGGCAGTCCCTTGACCGGCAGGAAGAACCCTTACCTTGTAATCCAGTAACTTTACCTCTTTAAGTCTCGGATAGAATTTCTCGAGGGCTTTCCTTATTGCATTGTCAAGGGCATTGACCGGTCCGTTGCCCTCGGCAGCCGTATGTTCAATTTTGCCACCAACCTTCACCATAATGGTGGCTTCAGAAATCATTTTATGATCCTCGTGCCGCTTTTCATCAATGACACGAAAGCCCATCACTGAAAAAAACTTTTTGTGAGTGCCAAGCGCTCTTTTCATCAACAGCTCAAAGGAAGCTTCGGCACCCTCGAACTGATAGCCCCGGTTCTCCATTTCCTTGATGTTCTCAAGTATCTCAAGGGTTACCGGGTCCTTGCTATCCAGATTTATATTGAATTCTTCAGCCTTGGCAAGAATGTTGGCTCGACCGGAGAGGTCTGATATGAGTACCCTGGTGGTGTTTCCCACAAGTTCAGGTCTCAGGTGCTCATAGGTTTCCGGATGCCGCTGGATAGCACTGACATGGACACCTCCCTTGTGGGCAAAAGCAGAATTACCAACATAAGGCTGATGCTTGTTTGGTGAAAAATTTGCCAGTTCGTAGACAAAGCGAGATAACTCCCGCAGCTTTTTCAATTGTTCCCCGGAAATGCATTCCTTTTTCATCTTTAGCTGCAAGGCTGGGATTATGGAGCAAAGGTTGGCATTTCCACAGCGCTCACCAAAGCCATTAATCGTCCCCTGAACCTGCACTATTCCCAGAGACACAGCATTAAGGGAGTTGGCCACAGCACATTCCGAATCATTATGGGCATGAATGCCAAGGGGGGTTTTGATGTGTTTTTTGACATCCTTGATGATCTCGGTCAGTTCAAAAGGCATGGTGCCGCCATTGGTGTCACAGAGGATAATACAGTCAACCTTTGCCTCTTCAGCAGCTTTGAGAGTTTTGATCGCGTATTCAGGGTTGGCCCTGTAACCGTCAAAAAAGTGCTCCGCATCATAAAAGACTTCGGGCGCATGGGCTTTCAGATATTGCAGAGAATCAAAAATCAGCTCGAGATTTTCCTCCAAAGATATTCGCAACGCCTCTCGCACATGAAAATCCCAGGTTTTGCCAAAAATGGTAATGGCATCAGGTTCAGCCTGAACAAGAGTACAGATGTTCTGATCTTTGTCAGGTGTAACCTTGGCCCGCCTGGTGGAGCCAAAAGCCGCTATTTTGGCGTGGGAGAGCTTCTCTTTTTTGATGTCCTTGAAGAAAGCCACATCCTTTGGATTGCTGCCGGGCCACCCCCCCTCGATGTAGTGGATCCCCAGTTCATCAAGCTTGTGAGCAATGCGGACCTTATCCTCAACGAGAAATGAGATGTCTTCCGCTTGTGTACCATCACGAAGGGTGGTGTCGTAAATTTTAACAAGACTCATGTTTTTCACCTTTGACTATTAATGGGTTAACTAAACAAAAAGGCGCAGAAATCAAATGAAATCTGAATTCTGCGCCCTATTACTATGTCAATCAATTGTGATCATGTCTCCAG
>CAWAFF010000042.1:0-10819 GCA_963780945.1 uncultured delta proteobacterium
CGGGAGCAGAGCATCTGCTACGGCACACAGGAAAAAGGGAAGATTGAAAAGGCGTGGCAACTACCAAGCTCTGGAAGCAATTTTACAGCCTACAGCCGCGTCGGAGTTGCTGCAGGCCGGAATTATACGCATAGCTTCGTATATGCGATTATTCTCGACGCGTACAAATCCTTGCAGCAGACCTTTCCCCAGAAAAAATATGTTTACGGCGAAACAGGCTGGAAAAATGGCGGGCGATTCCGCCCACATAAAACCCACCAAAATGGCCTCTCAGTTGACTTCTTCGTCCCCGTAGTTGATCAAAAGGGAAAGTCAGTCCCTCTTCCGACAAGTCCTTTGAACAAGTTCGGTTATAGTATCGAGTTCACCGCAGACGGAAGATACCAGAACTACAAAATCGATTTTGAAGCTTTGGCCGAACACTTGCTTTACTTGAAAAAGGCGGCTGATCAGCGCGGAGTGAAAATTTGGCGGGTGATCTTCGACAACGATCTTCAAAAGCTTCTATTTCAAACGTCAAAAGGGAAAGAACTTCAGGCCCAATTGACATTTTCAAAGAAAAAACCTTGGGTAAGGCATGACGAACACTACCATATCGACTTCATCGTACCTTGCAAGGAGTAGCGCCAACCAACGGTGTTCAAGTGCCTGAGCACCGTATAGTGGAAAGACCGTGAAACACAATGGAAGAGGAGTTTGACTAGTGCAAAAAACGGGAATTAGTGAGCATTCAGTTAGCGAGAAGGAGTCGTCAGTGCTGTGTATGAATTTGTCTCGGGTAAAAGTTTTGGTTTCCACAACCATTTTTATGTTCACTCTGGCTAGCCCTGTTTTGACGCGTGCATTGGACAAGGAAGCTTCTCCACAGCCACAACGGCCGCAGTTGGAGCAATGGAGCGTTCCCCCGGGGCAAACGCAGCGGCAGGCTGCGCAGCAGGTAAAAAGACAGGACCACCTGCGGGGAGAACTGATCCTCAAGTTCAAGGATGAAGCGGTGGTCGGCACCGTAGCCGGGGAACTGGTCCGGGCGGGGCAGCCATTTCGCGATGTGACGGAAAATCCTAATCTGGACCATTTGAACGCGCGTTACAAGGTCAAGGCGATGCACAAGGTTTTCGGCAAGCAGGCTGAAAGTCCTCTCCGTGGACGCATTGATCGACAGTCGGCCGAACTGCGCCATCGGCAGCAGCGACAGAAAGTCAGGAAAGAGGTTGCTGCCATTCTGGAAAGGCGGCTGAAAAAAAAGGGGTTGCCGGCGGAGACAATTCGTGCGGACAAAGACCTTCCCTACCTGGAGTCGGTGTATCGAGTGGAGGTCGCCCCTGAGACGGACATAGACCAGGCGTGCACCGAGTACGCGGCCGACCCCAATGTAGCCTATTGCCAGCCTAATTTCCGGATGGAGGCGCAATGGATCCCGAACGACCCCTACTATGCCTCCTTCAGCAGCTGGGGCCAGGGGTATGATGATCTCTGGGGGTTGAAGAAACTGCAGACGGCTGAGGCATGGGATGTGACCCGAGGGGCCGGTGTTGTCGTCGCGGTTGTCGATTCGGGAGTGGACTACGGTCATGTGGACCTGGCTGCCAACATCTGGACCAACAGCCGCGAAATCGCCGGAAACGGCCTCGACGACGACAATAATGGCTATATTGACGACGTACGGGGGTGGGATTTTTATAATAACGATAACGACCCCATGGACGGGCATGGTCACGGGACGCACGTCTCCGGGACAATAGCGGCGGTGGGAGACAACGCGACGGGCATCGTCGGCGTGGCACCCTCGGCGAAGATCATGGCGGTGAAGGGGCTCAGCGACACGGGTAGCGGCAGCTCGGAAGGGCTGGCGGCGGCCATTGATTATGCGGCAAACAACGGAGCCGACGTCATCAACAACAGCTGGGGTTGCAGCAGCCCGTGCAGTTCAAATCCGGTCGCCGAGGAGGCCGTGGCGTATGCCCGTGGCCTGGGGGCGGTTGTGGTCTTTGCGGCGGGGAACAGCCAGGACGATGTTACCCTCTACTCGCCGCAGAATCAGGGGACCAACGTCATCACCGTTGCATCGACTTCGGAGCTGGATTCCCGGAGCTATTTCAGCAACATCGGTAGCCTCATTGATGTGGCGGCACCGGGAGGGGGAAACGACGGCAGCAGCTCCAACCGGATCGGCAGGAACATCCTTTCCCTCAGGGCCGGCTCCACTGACCTTTACACGGATGGCACCTGCATAGTTGATACAAATTACTACCGTGCCAGGGGTACATCAATGGCCGCTCCGCAAGTTTCCGGTGTTGCCGCCTTGGTAGTGGCCGCACATCCGGAGTTCTCGCCCGAAGACGTATCCCAGGCGTTGCGGAATTCGGCAGACGATATTGAATCTGCGGATTTTGACCTTTTGAGTGGCGCCGGCCGGGTCAACGCACGCAAAGCTGTGGCAATCACCTCAGTGCCGCGGGTGCGCATCACCTCTCCTCTCAAGTCATTCAACACCACCATACCAGGCACCGTCACGATCAAAGGCGACGCCTACGGGTCGAACTTCGCAAAATACCGCCTCTTCTATGCACCATTGGACAAGGGTCCCGGCGAGGTTCCCTATGCCCCGACGCTCGGCTCCTGGCAAGCGCTGGGAGTGGAATCGACGCAGGCCGTAACCGACGGTGTTCTGGCAAGTTTCAGCAGCAGCCTTTTTGAATCGGGGAAAAGCTTCGTCTTCAAGCTGGAAGTAACCATGACAGACAACACCGTATTTACCGACCTGCAGGAGATCCTTTTTTACAAGGAGGATCCGCGCTTCTATATCATGGCGACCGGCGATTTGCTTTCAACAAGGGGCCCCCAGTCGGAGGGAGACCGGTTTGCGTGGATCGAAAATGAGCCCCCGCAGGAGGAAGGTGGGACGAAACGTTCCGTCGGCAAGGTCTACGATGGCGCCACCAACAGGCTGGTGACTCTTTATCCTGATCCAACAAAGACAGGGGCATGGATTGATAAGGTATTTCTCAATTCGGGCAAAATCATCTGGTATGAAACCAATTACAGTTACAGCCAGACGGTCATTGCGTCCCTGAGTCCTTCGGGAGAGATCATTGTCGAGGATACGCTCCCATACGTGATATTCTCAGTCGACCAGGGGAAGGTTCTGCTGAACCAGGGACGCGCTGCGTTTTACGGATTACTGGTCTATGTGTACGATCTCGCCACCCATACCCTCTCCACGGAATTTGCCATGCCCGACGGCGATTACTCTCAGTCCGGGGTGTACCTGAAGGACAATAGTGTCGTGACCAATATGTGGTATCCCGGTGGCGTTAACGACGACGTTACCGTCAACCTTACAGATCTTGGAACAGGGCAAAATGAGGTGGTGACGGTGGTCACGGGCAGTGGGGCGGTAAATGAAGCGTTAAATGGCTCCGGCGTTGTCGTGTGGCGTGAGACTCATCAGGCGGAGGCCTCCTTTCCCATGTTCGTTTTCGACAAGGGGACCAAACAGAAAAGATACGTCACCGATGCTGCCCATCCCTATTCCTTTGCCACAGACGGGCAGAGCATAATCTACAGTGCATTCGGGAATGAGTATGGCCAGTTCAAGCTCAACCTCTACTCCTATGATATACCGACAGGCACTACTTCATTTTATGGAACAAACTTCGTCCAGGGTGCAAACAACAATATGTGGCCGAGCTTCGGCACGAAACACATACAATGGTGGGCAGCGCCGGTGATCATGGTCCGCAATGATGTTCCGGTGCTGGAGGAGGTGGGTGATCAGCCCGTTGCGGTAAATTCGCTCCACTCGCTCACGTTGTCTGCGACAGATTCGGAAGGGGACAAGATCGATCTGGCAGCCGTTGGTGGTACCTGGCCCGATGCAGTGACAGAGTTGCCCGCCGGCGCGATCTTCACGGACAACGGTAACGGGACGGGGACATTGGGCTGGACGCCGGCGACGCTGGGCAACTATACCATATCCTTTCTGGCGCGAGATTTCACAGGTCGAAAGGAAGGCAGGTGGAACACCATCAAGACAGCCACCTACATGGTCTATGAAGCAAATGAGCTGGTTCAGCCGCTGGGAGTTACCATTGCCGGCGGCGGTACAATTCATTCCTCGCCGGCCCCGGACATGGACTGTTCCAGCGGCACCTGCAGCCAGTCCTATGCTAAAGGCACAGTCGTCACCCTCACCGCTTCGCCTGGTACCGACGCGGTCTTCAGTGGCTGGACCGGTGCCTGCAGCGGCTCGGCAACGTGTACCGTGACGATGGACCAACCCCGCATGGTCACAGCCACCTTTGCCGCAAACTACCTGCTCAGCGTCACGATCTCCGGCAGTGGTACGGTTCACTCGTCTCCGTCTCCCGATATTAACTGCTCCACAGGCACCTGCAACCAGTCATACAGCAGTGCCACGACGGTCACGCTCACCGCCTCCCCTGTCAGTGAATACGTCTTCTCCGGCTGGTCCGGTGCCTGCAGCGGCCTCGGATCATGCGTTGTGACGACTAACAAGTCGCTGGCCGTAACCGCGACATTTACCCCGACGTTTCCCCTTGCCGTCACCATCTCCGGCAGCGGCGCCGTTCATTCCTCCCCCGACCCTGATGTGAACTGCTCAGCCGGCACTTGCAGCCAATGGTACGGACGGGATACGACGGTCACCCTCTCCGCATCCCCCGCAGACGGCTTCAGTTTCAGCGGCTGGTCCGGTGCATGCACCGGCACCGGCAGCTGTACTGTTACGATGGACAACGCGAAAAGCGTAGCGGCAACATTTACGCTAACCAGCTCCCGCCTCACCCTCTCCTTTGCCGGGAGTAAGGGAACGATCCATTCCTCGCCCGCCCCGGATATCAACTGCACCGCCGGTTCGTGCACGCAATGGTATGGGCTCGGCACAATTGTCACCCTCACGGCTTCGGCAGATCCGGTTAGCTACTTCAGCTTTTGGTCGGGGGCCTGCAGCGGCTCCGGCACAACGTGCACGCTGACGATGGACCAGGATAGAAGTGTTACCGCCGTGTTCCAGGGTTGTGGTTCCATAACCTCCTCCAGTTGCTTCACGTACGTTCAGGCAGCTCTTGACAATGCAGTGAGCGGCAGCACTATCAAGGCCCGAGGCGGCGTACTGGGACAGAGCCTGATAATGAACAAGGACGTATCCCTAAACCTAGAAGGAGGGTATGACGCGGAATTCACCACCCGCTCCGGCTCCACGACCATACCGATGCTGACCGTGACCAAAGGCACACTTACCGTCAGCGACCTTACGATTAACTAAGAAAAACAGAAGCGTTCTTATCAGTCGTTAAAAGAAAAGGATCCACAAAGATGTGTCGGTAATAGAAATCGTTCAGGCCCATCCCGTGTTTGACCTGTTCGCTTCATTCACAGGTCATGCACAAAACCGTTCTCCGAAAAGAGTAAAATCAATGGAAATAAAACCGATCGGAGTCATTCATACTCCTTTCCGTACTAAGGAAGAATGCCCAATTCAGCCTCTGTACTCTACAGGTACATTAGGGAGAATAGAGGTGTACGATCAATATGTGGAAGGGCTCAAAGACCTGGAGACATTTTCACACGTATATCTTTTGTACCAGTTTGACAGGGCTGAAGATGTTCAGTTAATACGACCTACATTTCTAGACGATGAATCCCACGGTGTGTTTGCAACGCGGCATCCCTGTCGCCCCAACGGGATTGGAATGTCTATCGTGAAAGTGATTCAAAGGATCAATAATGTAATTGAAATCGAGGGTATTGATGTGTTGGATCAGACACCTTTGATAGATATCAAGCCATATATACCAAGATTCGATTGCATAGAAAATGCTTCTGAAGGCTGGATTGCGAACAAGGAATGGCGACCAAAGCCTGAAGGAAGGGAATGATCAATGGATAACCAGGAAGAAGCACCTGACTGAAAGGCCATCAGGTGCGCCCCACGATGTTATGCCAATAAACGATAAGGAGCAAACATGAACACCGGCCTCATATTGATTGACTTTCAGAATGATTATTTTCCCGGCGGCAATATGGAACTTGTTGGCATCGAAGACGCTACGGCAAACGCACTAGAGCTTTTGAACGAATTTAGAAAGCTGAAATTACCAATCATTCATATCCAGCATATTTCGGCTCGTCCAGGCTCGACGTTTTTCCTTCCTGAAACTGAGGGGGTAAAAATAAATCAAATACTAGCCCCAAAAGATGATGAAATAGTTGTCGCCAAAAACTTTCCAAACAGCTTCCGTGGCACTTCTCTGTTGGAAATACTGCAAAGAGAACAAACTGATAATCTTGTTATCTGTGGTGCAATGAGCCACATGTGTATAGATGCAACAACTCGTGCTGCTTTCGATCTTGGTTTCAGCTGTACAGTTGCCGAAGATGCATGCGCCACCAAAGACCTGATTTTCAAGGGCATGACCATAAAGGCATCAGATGTACACGCTACCTTTATGGCGGCATTGTCTGTCCCATACGCCAAAGTAATTGGCACAAAAGAAATCATCGAAACCATAGCATAACCAGACGCTAAGACCATGACTGGGTGATAAAATAGCTCGTCAAATCAAGCGCCACTGTCATTGCAACCACATGCGTGCAACGCAAAAGCGAAAAGGGCCATACCTGCAAAACAGGAATGGCCCCTTTAGTTGTATCTGCAGTTTTTTTACCTACTTGATGACGATATTTTCCAGTGTTGCCGAGCCCTGACTGATGGTCACCGAGCCCTGAATTTCGGTGTAATTTTGCTTGTTAACGAATTCCGTGTCGTATCCCCCCTCCATTTTCACCGCTACCGGCAAATTCAGGTTCAGGTTCTCATTGAAACTGAGTGACTGGGAAATGATGGTATTGCCGCTCAAGGCGTTATTGTAGGCCTGCTGGGGCGTGGTATAGATACTGGACCAGTTCTCGGCGATCTTTACCGGCAGGGTTGCGGTGAAAGTAGCCTCAATGGTGGTGTCTGAGCCGAGCATGACAGCACACTCGGCGGTACCGCTGCAGCCGCCACCGCTCCAGCCTGAGAACTGAGCGTTTGGTGCTGCCACCGCCTTCAGGGTAACGGTTGTTCCCGGGGCAAATGGCCTGCTGCAGTCCGGGCCGCAGCTGATGCCCGACGGCAGGCTTTCGATACTGCCGCTGCCGGTACCGGTCCGGGTTACCGTCAGCACCGGATCAGTAGCTTTGATCGTCCCACAGGCACCCCCCTCAGCATAGAAACCATCCGTGTCATGGTCAGTACAGAGCTGTACCACTTCTCCGGCCATGTTGTAATAGGACTCATTCCAGCTGACAGCAAGGCGGTTTGCCCCCAAGTGGATCATGAACGGGCTGACTTGATCGCTTTTGCCCGAATGGACCCAGACCCCCTGGTTTTCCCAGCGGGGGCTGCCATCATTTTTCAGGTGCTGGATGAAAATGTCGAAGTTGCCAAAGCGGTCATCCTGCCAGGCGAAAAGGGCACCCCCATCCCCATCGGCAATAAGGGTCGGTGCGTCCTGTTTTCCCTTGGCAGCAATAACGGGTGTCCCGGCAGGCCCCCACAGCGGTTCTCCCGCAGGATTAAGACGCTGGGCGTAGACATCCCATTTGCTGTCCACGGTGGTCTCTCTGTTGCGCAGGTCCATCCAGCCCAGGATAGCTCCTCCCTGACCGTCACTGATCATGTTGAGTTTACTAGGCCCACCCCGAGGTGAAACCCTGAAAGGCAGTACATTAAAGCCGGTGGCAACAGGCACCCCTGCAGACGCCCAAAGGTGTTGGCCCGCGCTATTCAGGCGAGCCGCGTAGATGTCGTTACGGTTGATGGAGTTGTCCTCGGGATAGAGCAGGCGATTCCTGAAATCGTACCAAGCAAAAATGGCCCCCCCCGCCCCGTCGGAAACAACATTGGCCCCATATCCTGAAATAGATGAAGTTGTTTCGGGGCTCAACCGTTTGCCGGTCGGTTCCCACAAGGGGGCGCCATCACCAGTGAAATGCTGGGCATAAACCGCCCAGTAGCTATCTGAAACCCAGGCAATGTAAGCCCCGCCGCTGCCATCTCCTGCCATGACCATTTCGGACTGGCGCTCCGACTGGGCAACCCGAACACCATTTTTACCCCAGAGCAATGCTCCGCTGGCGCTGACTCGTTGGATATACCCGAACGGCCATATGTTCCAGCTGATTATGGCTCCGCCTGATCCGTCAGGGATGATAACTGGGGCGAACACCGAGCCCCCCAGAGTAATGTCGATACCGGCATCACCCCAGAGCAGGTCACCGGCGGCATTGACTCGCTGGGAACGGATATTGTCGTCTGATTGGTCGCCGGTGTTATTGTCTTCCACCCACAAGGCGATGGCGCCACCAAATCCGTCACTGATGATTGCCGGGCCATGTTTTGACTTCAGCGAAGAACTGACCCTCTTTCCACTGGACCAGGCACGATTACCATTACTGTCGATGTGCTGGATCGCCATGTCCGGGTGGCCTTCAACGGTGTCGTATGCCACATAGAAAGCCCCTCCTGCACCGTCAGGAATACCCGGGGGGTTGATGTTCCGGTCCGCGTCCCAGCCACCTGCGGTGAGAGGCATGGAACAGGTGGAAAGCAATATGTCCGGTTTGACGGTGACATTGACTGGAAGCTGGGCGGAGCCGCCATCGGAAGAAAGAGCAATGGCCCCATTTATGGATTCTGTGATATTAAGATACATGACCGGAGCGGCAACGGCCGTGCCCGATGTTGTAACCGGCGTAACCCATGGCGGCGTGGAGAGTGACCAATTCATAGTGCCGCCACCGACGTTGAAGATGTTAAAGGAGAACGGGCGCTCTTGAGCACAGAGAAGCTTGGGAACGGTAAATGAAAGCTCGGCCGGTTGGGTTTTTATCACTGGAGGATCGGCGGGAGGCGAAAAAGCCATGGCGACGGCCCGTGCTGCATTGAGTCGTCCCCAACCGAAATAGGGATCATAGCCCGTTGTATCCTGGCTGGGGTCTCCCACTTGATCGTCGGCGCTGTGCTTGATGATGGACATTACCTGATCCCGGTTGAGAGAAGGATTGGCCGAAAGAATCAGGGCCACCACCCCGGAAACGTATGCTGCCGATGCCGATGTGCCGGCGCTGCGGACGTAGTCGGTGGAATAGCTATCGGGAAAGACATAAGCGCTTTGCGGAAACACTGCCTGGGGGATGCCCAGGGAGAGGATGGAGACGAAATCGGGCTCATTGCTGGAGCTCAGTCCAATGTTGCCACCAGGAGCCGCAACGTCGACGAAAAAACCGCGACAGGAATAACGGGAGGACTTATCAGTCACATCCGTAGAGCCAACGGTAATAATGTCCTGAACCATGGCGGGAAAGGCATCCCTGACGTCGCTTGCCGAGTCACCAGCGGCTGCGACAACAACAGCACCAAGGGCATTGGCCCAGGTTATGGCATCCCTGATGGTGGGGACATCGAAGCAGTCGGTACAACCCCAGCTGAGATTGATGACGTCGGCGCCATTATTTGCCGCATAGAGAATGGCGTTGGCAAAGGGGCTGTCCGGATCGGAGCCGCTGCTCATTGACCAGCCGTTGGTAAATGCCTTCACCGGCATGATTTTGGCCCGTGGGGCGACACCGATGATGCCGGCATTGTTGTCTCCCACTGCACCGATGATGCCGGCAACAAAAGTGCCGTGGCCACTGCGGTCCATGACATCGTTGTCACTCAGGTAGTTGGTGTAAGGGTACACAGGATAGTCGAAATGCCACCCCCGGACGTCATCGATGAAGCCGTTGCTGTCATCATCACTCCCATTGGCGGCTTCATCGGCATTGGTCCAGACGTTGGCTGCAATATCGGCGTGGTTGTAGTCAAGACCGGTGTCGATCACGGCAACCACCACTCCGTCCCCCTTGGCGGTGTCCCAGGCAATATCAGCCTTGATCCGCTTCAGCGCCCACATATCATCCACCGAGTTGCCCCAGCTGCCCCGTGAGGAAAAATATGGATCATTGGCAACGGATTGGGGCCGTATCAGGTAACTGGGAACAGCATATTCCACCAAGGGATTGGCCGCGTAGCTCTTGCAGGCGGCGGTAATGTCCGTCCCTTGTGGCAGAGACAGTATATAGATATTGGACAGGTCCGGAAGCTCGACCGTATGTGTGGCTCTGGCCGCGCGCCGGGCATATTTCGTCTTAGACCGCTGAAACTGCCGGGTCAGCAGCCCTTACGTTCCCATCTGCTCTTGCCACGCCCCCGGTCTTCGCCAGCGGCAAAAGCCTCAAATACCGGCGTGATCCTTTCTACGCCAAAGGTTCTGTTTAATTCGTCCAGTTCGCTTCCCCCTGTCGGGGCGGCCTGGGCGAATGAGCCGCCGGCCCCATGGAGCAGGTCCGCCGATTCCGTCAGGCTGTCCTTGAACTTGACGATGATCCGGTCAGTTGCGTAGGGGGTAGTGGTTTCTTGAGGGGAGGAGGTCTGCGCTCGGCTGTTCCGGCTCAGGTCGGGACAGGTGGACGAGCTGGCCTGGACCGATGGTACGGGAATGAGCATCCACATCCATAAAGAAAGGCAGCAGGCAAAAGAACTCAAGAGCTTTCCGGTTGTTGCACAATTCATCAGACCCCTCCCAATGTTACAGGCAATAAATATGAACCAGCATTAATAGGTATACTCGTATAGTTAACAGTTCTCAATAAAAAAACCCCAGCAGAGGTTAAATTCTGCTGAGGTCGATGCCCATGTACACCCACACCCATGTAAACCTGTTTTTGAACTGTTCCCTACAGGAAAGAAACAATCCCTTCTATTTCATGC
>CAWAFF010000043.1:0-11113 GCA_963780945.1 uncultured delta proteobacterium
TAATCGAACCCGGCCCGAAGAGCTTTACCCAGGTCCCAGATGAGGGATTCCTGCAGATATGAAAGCTGCTGCTTCCTGTCTCCTGTGTCTTTGTCGAACCGATACAGGGTATAGAGTCCTCTTCGCTTGCCTTCCTTTTCCCAGGTAAGGTTATTGGTAAAGGTAAAGTCATCGTTTGTGCTGTTTATTTCCCCGCCATCACCTTTAATCCATGAGTGATCCGTAAAGCGGGACAGGGCAACATCGGTTCGACTCAGCTGTCGAAATGTGTTGGCGAGGGTGAAGAGATAATACTCCGTCTCCTGGTGCCGGTCCTGAAGGAGACCGCTAGTCTCGCTTGTGACCTGGCTGTAGCTGAACTGTGCCGGGAGATGACGATTATTAACGGCAATGGCGGCACCGTTACTGTCGGATGTCAGGTCATACCCCTGGGAAAAGAGCCTCTGGACGCGGCTTGTGCCGGAGCGGCTGAAGAAGACAATGGGGATCAACTTTCGCTTCGAACAATGTCCCATCCAGGCTGTACTGGTAGTCAGACCCATAACCAGAGCCGGAATTGCTGCTGTCGGAAAAGGTTTCCTGGGTCAGTATTGCGTCAGCGGTAAATCTTCCCTTCAGGAGGCGCGGATCATAGATGGCGTAGTTGATCCCGAAGCGATAGATTTCCTCGAACCGCTGTTGATGCGAGCTGAGTCCGGAACTGTTCTCGGAATTGTTCTCGGAGCTATTATCACGACCGTCATACTGGTAGCTGAATTCCACACTTTGCCGCAGATTATCCAGCAGGAATACGCCGTTGTTGCCCAAGGGCGTCGTCACAAAACAAAATGAGAAGCAGTAAGGCCAGGAGTTCTATATGGATTTGCCGCTTCCCCATGTTTTGCCACCACCCTGATTACTTCAAGAAATACTGCGCCTTCCCGGAGTGGGGATCATGGCAATCGGCACAATCCAGATTTTTCGCTGCTACCCTGTCATGCAAGCCCGGGGATAATCTGCTCTCCTGGTGGCATGTGACGCATAATTTGCTCTTGTCGGCTTTTAGCAGGGCGGGGAAATTTCCCCGGTGGGGCAGATGGCAGGCCAGGCATTCCCCCACTGCCACTGGTCCGTGCACGTGCCTGCCACTGGCAAAACCTTCATGGCAGATAAAGCATAATTCGCGCTGCGGCTTTACCAGCCCTGCCTCTTTGGTTTTGTCATGACAATCGTCACACTTCTTTTCCTCATATGGGGCATGGGTCCAAATGGTTTTGCTGACAGTTGCTGCCTGCTTTTCGGCATCCTCTCGTTCCAGTGCCAGATGCTGTTCATGGTATTCCCGGCAAAGCTCCGCCGCAGGGGGAAGGGACGGAACGCCATCAAAGATGGTGGAAATCACCTTATGACTGGTAACCGGATTGCAGCCGGTGGCAAGACAGCTGATCAGCGCAATGTGGAGAAACCATTTCAATATCGGCCCCTTGGGATGCTTTACAGACTGCCGGCTGTTGAGGTTTTTTCTGCCTGCTTCACATCTGAGCCCACGCTCCCTTTTCCACTATCATTTTTCTTGTGGCCGAGACCATAGATGCCTACCTTGGCCTTGCCGAACTGATTGGTGACCATGATTACCTCCTCCACAACGAAATCAGGCGCAGCCAATTTCTGGAAGTAATCAAGGTTGTCTTTGGTGACAACCACATCCGCAGGGAGATTCATGGACCCATATGGAAGCCCGGGATCACCGAAAAACATCAGCAATTTGCCTTCACTGTCAAAGATTTGTACGTTCTGGTGGGCCGCGTCTGCCACAAAAATCCGCCCTTCCTGGTCCACAGAGATGCCCTTTGGCCTGCCGAACTGGCCGAATCCATCTCCCATCTTGCCGAAGGAACTGATGATATGCCCATCCCGGTCCAGCTTCAGCACTTTCCCCGAACCGGCATTGGTGGAGTAAATGAACCCAGCGGAGTCAGTGGTCAGATTGGTGGACATGGATAACCCTCCTTCGCTGCTGTTTTTGCCGATGGTGCCAGTGAGGCTGCCGTCTTTCCTGCTCAGCACTTTGATCTCGTTATTCAGCAGGTCCAGGACGTAAATAAATGCACCATCCACTGCCACGTCCACAGGTTTCATATTATGTTCTCTGCCGAAAGCATTGCGAAAATTGCCCTCGGCATCATAAATAAGGACCTCCTTCCGCTCCACGTCGGCCACATATATGTTGCCCTCTTTATCCACTGTCACATTGGAAGGCTTTTTCAACTTTCCGGTACTGTAGTTTCCTTTCAGTGAGGCAAAGGTCTTTGCCACCGGATCGATGATTAGTACACTGGCGGCTCCCATATCGCAGACGTAAATTTTCCCCCCGCTGGCGGTGATTCCGTAGGGCTTTTTCATTGCTTTGATCTTGTCTGACTTGGGTTCGCCGAAAACAAAAATGGAGAAATTGTTGCGCCGCCCTTCGATGTCCGCTGAATCGGATATGCCCATCAGGTACTGGATTCGGGGCTGGTTCGGTGCCGGCGGGAAAAACACGGCAGTGGCCGGTCCTTGTCTGCCGCTGCAACCATTAAGAGACATGGACAGCATTGTGGCAATCAGGACTATTTTGAATTTTGAACAGGCAGTGGTAGAGAATGTCATCTGGTGAGCTCCTTGATTATGTAATGCTGATCTCTCTAGGGTTTAATCTCGTCATAGTTTTCAGGTTTGTCCCGATCGTACTTGAAGGTGCGGTGGCATCCGGGGGCACAACTACCACCGGTGGGAGACTTTTCGAAGCGGATCGGTATTTTCCACTCCCCGAATTGGGGTCCGTCCTGGCTGATCAACTTTTCCAGGCTGGCACCATGGGGTTCGTGGCAGGCGCGGCAGGTGCGGCCTTTCCTTTTGTCTGCCACATGGACAAAATGCAGGTTGCGCTTGCCGTTACGAAAACCGGTATAAAGGGAAGTCTCCGGGAAGCGGAGCAAATCCTTGTTATGGCAACCGAGGCAGAAATCATAGGATTTTTCCTGGTAAAGGCTGTAAAACGACTCTGGATATGGTCCCTTCAATATGCTCGAGACATCGGAACCATGGGGGTCATGGCACTGGCTGCAACTTCCTGTTTGAACCGGGCCATGGAGATACTTCTTCTTTTCAATCTCCGTTTTGATGTTTCGCAGCGGGGGTTGTCCAAACTTGTCTTTGCCGTGACATCCGAGGCATACGGTCTGCTCGTCACTTGCCAGCAGCTTTTTAACCGACCCGTAATGGGGCAGGTGGCAGTTATTGCAGCTATCGTTCTGCTGCAGCGTCTTATGTTGTACCTTGGCGTCGGCAACCTTCTTTTCAATGGCATCGTGGCAGGTAAAGCATAGGTCTGGCAGCGGCTTCTTCAGGAGCTGGCGAGTCGCTGAACTGTGGGGGTTATGGCAAGACGTGCAGGGTTTATCCAATACCGGTGGATGCGAGACCGATGCCTTGGACATTGCAGTGGCAAAGTCGGCATGACAACTCAGGCACAGATCGCGGCTTTGTTTGGTGAGCAGGGACGGATTGGGAGACTCATGGGGATCGTGACACTGGGTGCATGTTCCGATGGCGACGGGGCCGTGGATAAATTTCAAACTGAATTTGCCCTTATCATGACAGCGAACGCAGAGTGCTGTCTGGTCTTCATCCACATCAAGCAGGAACCGGCCGCTGGCACCATGGGCTTTGTGGCATGCCAGGCAATTTCCTTTCCGCACCGGAGAATGAACGTTCTTCTTCATGCCAAGGGTATCATGGCATTTGTCGCAGAGCTTTGCTCCCTCGGCTGTTAGCTGGAAGGTCTTAGCTTCTCCCACCAGGATGGGATGGATGTTTGCGCGCCTGACATGGCAGGCCAGGCAATCCTCTTCTTTTACCGGCTGATGGAGGTTCTTTAATTCGGCTATAGCCCGATGGCAGTTGGTAGTGAAGCAGGAAGTGGCGGATGATATGGAAGGGACCATAGATAAGGAAAATAAAATCACAGCAAGCATTTTGATCATTTCCATCATGGTGTCCTCGGTAAAATTGGTAAAGACTAATTAAGCAAGGAAGGTACCAATATTAGAATCTTTTTAAAAAAATGCAAGTGTTCATTTTTTAACGATATTCGGAATATATGAATAACTACAGCGTTCTTTGTAATTTCAGTGGGTTGTACGGGAAGCCCTTGACAGAAGCGGCTTTTTAAGGCAAAGCAAACAGGTGGCAACTAAGTCAAATGAAGCTTTTTCAATGTCATTTTACTGAACCATAGTATCTCCCCCTGGGTTAGAAACTAGCTTTCAAGGGGGGCTCTCATGGTAGAATATACGGATCACAATTAACTCATGGGGGAAAGATGTCGCTGTTTCTGTTGTCGTTCATTCTTATCTATGGCAGCGTCCACGCTTACGCCTTTTGCAAGGCGAGGGGGGCTCTCGGATTTAGCAATGCCATGGCCGCCATCATCATTGTTTTTTTTGTGGTCATGATTATCTCGCCGGTCTTGGTAAGGGTTGCTGAAAAAAATGGCCTGGAGCTATTGGCCAGTGTCCTTGCTCACATCAGTTACATCTGGATGGGGCTGCTTTTCCTCTTCTTTTCTGCTTCCCTTGCCATCGACCTGTACAACTTCCTGATCGTTTGTGGTGGAAAACTGCTGCACAAAGATGTGGACAGCTCTGCACCTGCAGCTGCCCCGTCCTTTTATGTGCCACTGGTCCTTGCAATAGTAATAACTGTGTATGGTTACTTTGAGGCCGGCCACATCAGAACCGAGCGCCTGGTCATTGCCACGCCAAAACTGCCACCATCAGCTAAAAAACTGGTGTTGGTGCAGATATCAGACCTGCATCTGGGGTTGATGGTGGGCAAAGCCCGACTTGGACAGGTTGTCCAAAAGATAAGAGCCGAAAATCCCGATCTGGTGGTATCAACCGGCGATCTGGTTGACGGTCAGCTTGATGGGCTGGCGGCACTGGTGCCGTTACTGCAGGAGCTTAAGCCACGGCTTGGCAAGTACGCGGTGACCGGCAACCATGAATTTTATGCCGGTTTTTCCCAGGCAATCTCTTTTACCGAGCAGGCAGGATTCACATTGCTGCGCCAGACTTCAGTAAACATCGGTGACTGGATCACCTTGGCCGGAGTGGATGATCCTGCCTCGCATCGGGGGGCGCAGAAAACAAAGTTGCCGGAGAAAGGCCTGCTGGCCGGCGGGACCAAGGAAAAGTTCACGGTTCTTTTAAAACATCGGCCGGTCATTGAACCAGAATCCCTCGGTCTGTTCGATTTGCAGCTGTCAGGACATGTACACAAGGGGCAGATCTTTCCCTTCAACCTGTTGACTCACCTCTTTTATCCGGTGAAGATGGGCTTCTCCACCTATTCAGGCAACTCCTCCCTCTATGTGAGCCGAGGCACCGGCACCTGGGGGCCTCCGATCCGTTTTCTTGCCCCTCCCGAGATTACCGTTATTGAAATCGTTCCCGCCTCCCTTCGTTAACCTAAAGGTCTCTGTTGGTTGACGACAGTTTTCATCTATGCTACAAATTGTCATGCAAAAACAACCGGTCGTGACGGGGGTGCCGTGCAAACATTCAGTGAAGAACTAGAGTCCTTGCGGGCGGCGGGGCTTTTTCGCTCCATGCGCCTGGTGGAGGGAGGTCAGTCCAGCCGCGTCATTCTTGACGGCCGGGAGGTGCTGCTTCTCTGCTCCAATAACTACCTGGGCCTGGCGGACCACCCGCTTTTGAAAAAAGCCGCCGTTGAGGCAGTGGAGCGCTATGGGGTGGGGAGCGGGCGGCACGGCTTGTTTCCGGAAATATGGAGCTACATGATCGCCTGGAACAGCGGATTGCCGCTTTCAAGGGGACGGAGGCGGCACTGGTTTTCAATTCAGGTTATGCTGCCAATACCGGCATCATCTCGGCCATCGCCGGCAGAGACGATTTGATCTTTTCTGATCGGCTCAACCATGCCAGCATCGTCGATGGCGTCCTCCTTTCCCGGGCCAGATTCGTCCGTTATCCACATAATGATATGGAGGCGCTGCGCCGACTGCTGGCGGATAACAGTTCCACGTCCGGACGCCGCATCATCATCACCGACGGGGTATTTAGCATGGATGGTGACCTGGCAAGGCTTACCGAGCTGGTCGCCCTGAAAAAGGAATTCGACTGCCTGCTCATGATCGATGATGCCCACGGTACAGGCGTTCTTGGGGAGCATGGACGGGGGAGCGGCGAAAAATTCCAGGTCATGGGGGACATCGACATTCATATGGGAACGCTGGGCAAGGCGCTGGGCAGTTTTGGCGCCTATGCCGCTGCCTCAAGGGAGATCATCGACTACCTGGTGAACAAGGCACGCAGCTTCATCTTCTCCACCTCATTGCCGCCGGCGGTGCTGGCTGCGTCCCTGGCGGCGTTTGATGTGGTTGATTCGCCGGCAGGAGCCGAATTAAGAAGCCGCTTGGCGGCCAACAGCTTGCTATTCAAACAAGGGCTGGAGAAAGCCGGCTTCAATTTGATGGGGAGCGAAACCCAGATCGTACCGATCTTCGTCGGTGGTGCGGGCCAGACGATGGCCTTTTCCCGCCTGCTGCTGGAAGAGGGGGTCTTTGTCCAGGGGATCAGGCCGCCCACCGTCCCGGCCGAAAGCTGCAGGCTGCGCTGCACGCTGATGGCGACCCATACTGAGGCAGATGTGGAGCAGGCGGTAGTGACCATTGCCAAGGCAGGACGCCAGCTTGAAGTCATTTGAAAATAAGATAGTTCAGGATTCAATGGATGCCATTTGTTGAAAGGGAAGGGATAAAGATACAATATCAGGATACCGGTCAGGGGCGGCCGCTGGTCTTTGTTCACGGCTGGGCCATGTCCGGTGTTGTCTGGCGTTTCCAGAGTGAGTTGGCCGACCGTTACCGGCTTATCACCATGGACCTGCGCGGCCATGGGCAGTCGTCTGCTTCCGCAGGTCGGACTAACCCTTGAGGATTTTGCCGACGACCTGGTCACACTCTTTACCCGCCTAGACCTGAATGAGCGCTTTGCTCGTAGGCTGGTCCATGGGGGCGCAGGTGGTATTGCAAGCCTTCGAATCCCTGCGGCCGCGGCTTGCCGCCCTTGTTCTGGTCGGCGGTACCCCCCGGTTCAGTGCCGGCGACGATTATCCCCACGGCCTGCCGCCGGCTGAAGTGAAAGGAATGGGCATTCGTCTTAAGCGTGATTACCAAAAGACCATGGGCGATTTTTTCCGCAGCATGTTTGCCGCAGGGGAGCCTGATCCTGAGCAGTACCAGCGTATTGTTCACGAAGTGGTCATGAAAGGGCGTTCTCCAGAACGGCAGGCAGCGATCGAGTCACTTCAGGTTCTGGCTGAAGCAGATCTTCGACCGCTCCTCTCAAGGATCGACCGTCCGGTGCTGCTTATCCATGGCAGCAGTGATAGCATCTGTCTCCCCGCAGCCTCTATATATATGGCTGAAAACTTGCCCTTGGCCCGCCTGCAGATTATCGACGGCAGCGGCCACGCGCCATTCATGTCACGTCCTGCAGAATTCAATCATCTGGTGGAGACCTTTCTGAGGGAAATCAATGACCGGCATTGATCGAGGAAAGGTAAAAGGTTCCTTCCACCGCCAGGCCACAGCCTATGACGAGCATGCCGTTGTGCAGAAGCGGGTGGTCGCCCATCTGCTGGAAGAAATACAGCGCAATGCCGTTGCCCCGCGGCGAATCCTTGATGTTGGCTCCGGCACTGGAAAGCTGCTGGCAGGGTTGCATCTGATTTATCCCCAGGCGCACCTTTTCGGCGCCGACCTGGCCCTGGGCATGTGTCTCACCGCCCGTGGCCGTCTGGAAAGGAGCGGCAGCAGCGTTGTCACCGCCGATGCCGAATCACTCCCCTTTGCCAATGGTTCATTGGATCTGGTCATTTCCACCTCCACCTATCAATGGTTGACAACGCTGACGCAGGCCTTCGCCGAAGCGCGGCGGCTTTTGGCACCGGGAGGGGCTTTTATCTTTGCCCTGTTCGGCGACCGCACCCTCTTTGAACTGAAGGACGCCTACCGAATCGCCTTAAATAAAGAAGGGCAGGGGGAGGACTCAACCCACGGTTTTTTTACCGCTGCTTACGTGGAAGAGTCCTTGACGGCTGCAGGTTTTGATTCGTGCCGGGTCGAAGCCCGGCTGGAGGTCGAACAGCATGGCGACGTGCCGGCTCTGCTCAGGTCCCTGAAGCGGATTGGTGCCGGCAATGCCGCGCCAAAACCGGCCAAAGGTCTTTCCGGACGCAGACTGATGCTGTCGATGATGGATATCTACCGGCAGAAGTATGGCAACGCTGACGGCATTCCCGCCACCTATGAGGTTATTTATGGTATTGGAAGAACTCCTGGGGCTGAGGTTGGCCGTTAATCTATTGACACAGGGCGTGCCGGCAGTGTATTAGAAGTTACTTTTTAGAAGTAAACACCAAGGATGGTATTGTCATGATCAAGATTGATTTCGAAAAGATGGGGGGATTGATTCCCGCGTTATTCAGGACCACGAGAACGGTGAAGTTCTGATGGTGGCCTTCATGGATGAAAAGACCCTCGAATCTGACCCTGAAGGACGGCAAGACCTGGTTCTTCAGCCGTACCCGCAACAAGTACTGGATGAAGGGCGAGGAGTCCGGCAATACCCAGGATGTCATGGAGGTACTCACCGATTGTGACGCCGATACGGTCGTCATCAAGGTCAAGCAGAACGGCCCGGCCGCCTGCCATACCGGCAACCGCAGCTGTTTTTATGTCAAATGGGAAGAACGGGCAATGGGTGGAACACTCGAACCCGCTATTCGATCCCGAACGAAGTCTACAAAAAAGTGGATGAGCCTTTTCCGCCATACCCGCGCTTGGGCTGCGGAACTCCTGTGCGGCGTAGCGCTGCTACGCCTCCGCGGAATCCCTTGACCGCCTTGACCTGACGAAAAAATCGCATCCAGTTAAAACATCCTCAGATTACTCAAGAGAGGTATTCATGTCCAACATTCTGAATTTCGGTATCCCCAAAGGGAGCCTCGAAGACGCGACCGTCGATCTCTTTAAAAAGGCCGGCTGGAGATCGGCATCTCGTCCCGCAGCTATTTCCCGAGCATCGACGACACGAGATGAAGTGCAGCCTGATTCGTCCCGCAGGAGATGGGGCGTTACGTCGAGCGCGGGACGATTGATGTCGGCATTGCCGGCCGGGACTGGGTACGGGAGAACGACTCGCAGGTGGTCGAAGTCTGCGAAATGGTCTACTCCAAGGTCTCGCGGCGGCCGGTGCGCTGGGTGCTGGTGGTCGGCGGCGATTCGAAGGTGCAAAAGCCGGAGGATCTCGCCGGCTGCACCATCTCCACCGAGCTGGTCGGTTTACCAAGCGCTACTTTGCCGAACGCAATATCCCGGTGACCGTCGAATTTTCCTGGGGGGCGACCGAGGCGAAAGTCGTCGACGGGCTGTGTGACGCCATCGTCGAAGTGACCGAAACCGGCTCCACCATTCAGGCCAACAGCCTGCGCATCGTCTGTGATCTGATGGAATCGGTGCCGGTGATGATCGCCAATCGGGCCGCCTGGGACGATCCCTGGAAACGGGCCAAGATTGAACAGATCGCCACCATGCTGCAGTCGGCGCTGGCGCGGAAGGGATGGTCGGCCTGAAGATGAATGCCCCCGACAGCATCGTGGATGCGATCACGAAAATTCTCCCCAGCCTCAATAATCCGACTGTGTCCCACCTCTACAACTCCGACTGGGTCTCCATCGAAACGGTGCTGCCCGAGAAAGAAGTGCGTTCAATCGTGCCCAAGCTTATGAAGATGGGGGCGGAGGGGATCGTGGAGTATCAGCTGAACAAGATCATCTGATTAGGCTGAAGAGTATCGCTTTGCCGTTCGTTTGAAACCCGCTGATCATTTGGATCCAGCGGGTTTCGTGCGTTAATGCCGGAAACTTCCCCAGTTCAAATGATCCCATGGAATTATTTAAAAGATGTGACTCATGAATATAGTTTTTATGCCTTTCAAGTTGTGTTATAGGTAGGCAATTGGCACGTTAAAACCCTCGGCAGACCAATTATTGGTTCTGCCAGGCGGGGCGAATCGGTAGAATATCATCTTCCATGGGGTCACCACATTGTCTGGAAAATTTATTAACCATCTGAAAGGCAGGTTTATTGCCGGGCTTTTTGTTGTCATCCCGGTGGGAATAACCATCTTCATCCTCTCCTTTCTGTTCAACTTCGCTGACGGCATCCTCGGTTCTTATCTGGACAGCCTTTTAAGTGCCATCGCCCACGAGCAGATCCACTTCCCTGGTCTCGGCATGCTCACCGGAGCGGTGGTCATTTACCTCTCCGGGCTGCTGGCCACCAACGTGCTTGGAACCCAGTTCCTCAAATGGTGGGATCGTTTACTCTTACGGATTCCCCTGTTCAACTCCATATATACTTCAAGCAAACAACTGATCAATGTTTTTAAGGAGGGAAAGACCTCCTATCGCCGGGCGGTGTTTGTGGAATGGCCGCGCAAGGGAGTGCGGGCCGTCGGCTTTGTCACCGCCGAAATAATGCGGCAAGGTGAACCCCTGGTGGTGGTTTATATTCCCACCATGCCCAACCCCACCTCGGGCTTTGCCCTGTTTTTCAGAGAGGATGAGGTATTCGAAAGTGGCATGACGGTGGAGGAAGCCGTAAAATTCGTTGTCTCCGGTGGAGTGGTGGTGTCTGAGGAGAAGCCTTCAGCAATTGCACCCGGATAATATTTTTGTTTTTTAAAACCTTCAGAAAATTTTTATCGCTCCGAAAAGTGAATGGAAATGCCTCTGGTTCAAATGGGGCGACTCTTTCGGTTAAAGGATCTGTGAGCCAATGAAGATAGAATGTCCATCCTGCCATATGAGCGGTAATCTCAACGAGATGGAACTCCCTCCCGATGGTCGGAGTGTCCACTGCCCGCGGTGCAAGAAAAATTTCCATGTGGCTAAGCCGGCACTGGTCACCGGCCTCCAGGTGACCATCTGTCCGGGCTGTAAGTATTCCACTTTCACCGATGAGACGTTTGCCATCTGCCCCAAATGTGGCCTTAATGCGGGAGAA
>CAWAFF010000044.1:0-12500 GCA_963780945.1 uncultured delta proteobacterium
GGATGAAGCGGGATCTGTTTAACAGCCAGTGCGAGATCATGTTGAAGGGAAACGCCAAGCTTGGAATAAGACCGGCAAAACCAGGGAGTACGATTGAGCAGCGCACGAATGCCGCCCTTGCAAGTTGGCAAAAAGTCGAGGTCGTCGCTGAGGAACTTCTGGCTCAAAAGGAAGCTTTGCTAAAAGATGTTAAATCAGGTGTCATTGACCAAGTGACAATGACTGCATTTTCCGATAACAAGCTGAATGATCTTGCCCAGAATGTCATTACTGAGGCAATCGAAAATGCTAAGGCCGATGCCGATGATCTGCTGCTTGAAATAGGAACGCAAATGCAATTGGCAGACAAGCAGGTGCATGACATTCAAAGGACTTCCCTGATTGCTTTTGTAGTTGTAATTATCGTTGCCATCATCCTCGGTATTCTTTTGGGATTGCTGACAACAAAAAACATTGTTTCACGAATCAGGCTGATGGCTAAAGCCATGGATGATGGAGCGGACGGAAATCTCACCAGCAAATTGGATATCGACTCGGGTGATGAGCTTGGCAAACTGGGAACGGATTTCAACGTAATGGTGGAAAAGCTGTCTCTTGTTGTGCGCAAAGTCAACAAGTCATCGGCAGAATTGACCTCAATATCCGGCACCATAAATGACTCTTCACAAAAAGTGGTCGAAACTGCGAAAATTCAGGCAGATGGCGTCAACAATACATCGGCGGCAATTTCTCAGATCAATATTTCGATCAAAGGGGTTTCAAGGGGCGTTGATAGCCTGTCTTTATCAGCTTCAGAAAGTTCTTCCTCCATTCTTGAAATGGCGGCCAGTGTGGAAGAGGTCGCCCAAAATGTGGAGACACTATCCCATTCGGTTGAAGATGTAAGTTCGTCCATTATACAGATGGCTGCCTCAATAAAGCAGATAGGCAACGGGGTCGTCAGTCTTCTTGATGTTTCTACCACGACCGCTTCTTCGGTAATGGAAATGGACAGCAGCATCAAGCAGGTGGAGAGAAATGCAATGGAAACTGCTGCCATTTCTGATGAGGTTCGCAGGGATGCTGAAACCGGCAAGACAGCAGTGGACGCGACAATTGCTGGTATTAACGAGATTAAGAGATCTTCCCGCATTACCTCTGAAGTGATAGACACCCTGTCGGGCCGGGCAAGTGACATAGGAGCAATTCTTTCGGTAATAGATGAGGTAGCGGAACAGACAAATCTTTTGGCATTGAATGCCGCCATAATTGCTGCCCAGGCAGGTGAGCACGGCAAAGGCTTTGCTGTCGTTGCCGACGAGATAAAGGAGCTTGCTGAGCGCACCAGCAGCTCAACTCGCGAGATAGCCGGGGTCATAAAAGCTGTCCAGGATGAAACCAGTCGCGCAGTAAAGGCCATAGAGCAGGCTGAAAGAAGCATCGCAGACGGCGAGATTTTGTCGCAGAGATCAGGTGAGGCCTTAAACAAAATTGTTACCGGTGTGCAGAAAGCAACCGAACAGGTGGATGAAATCGCACGTGCGACGGTTGAGCAGGCAAGAGGCAGTCAGATGATCCGGGATGCGATGGAGCAGGTTTCCGAAATGGTCGGACAGATTGCCAAAGCCACCAAAGAACAGGGCCAGGGCAGTGAATCCATCATGACTGCCGTGGAAAAAATGAAGGCACTCACTGCCCAGGTTCGTTCCTCAACACGTGAGCAGAGCAATGTCGGCACCTTTATCGCCAAATCCACCGAGAATATCACGGATATGATCCAGCAGATTAAACGTGCCTGTGATGAGCAGAGTCGCGGCAGTGAGCAAATTGTTGTTGCCGTGGAAGATATTCAGCAGTCAACCCATGTCAATGTCGAGGCTACACGTGCTATGGATGAAGCGGTATCAGGTCTTTTTCGCCAAATAGAAATACTACGCACTGAGATGGACATGTTTAAGGTAGAAGATGAAAAAGCGCTGCAAAAAGAAATAGCCTAAGCAAGGAGTTTTTTTGATGGGTCGAATCGCCTCAACATTTGCCGCGCTGGCAAAGAATAATAAGAAGGCACTTGTTACCTTTATTACCGCTGGTGATCCTGATCTTGAAACCACAGAAGCACATATTCTTGCCTTGGAAAAAGCAGGTGCAGATCTAATCGAACTGGGAGTTCCCTTTTCCGATCCAATGGCTGACGGACCGACAATTCAGCTTTCTTCTGAGAGGGCTTTGTCTGCCGGTACTACTTTGCCAAAGATTTTAGCGATGGTAAAATCGGTCCGCAAGCTAACCCAGATCCCAATCATCCTGATGGGCTACTTCAACCCGGTCTTTCTCTACGGCATCGACGAGTTTGTTGCAGATGCTGTCAGTGCCGGTGTTGACGGTGTGTTGCTGGTAGATCTGCCTCCCGAAGAAGCTGAAGAATTCAAGTTAGTTGCCGACAAAGGCAGCTTGGACGTCATTTTCCTTTTAACTCCCACCTCCGATGCTGCCAGAATCAAAAAAGTAGCCAAGCTTGGCAGGGGGTTCATCTATTACGTTTCTGTTACCGGGGTTACCGGCGCCAGGGTGAGCGTAGCGGAAACTGTCTTTTCCGACGTGCAAAAGATCAGGGAACGGGTGACCCTGCCGGTTGTAGTCGGCTTTGGTATCTCAGACCCAGCGCAGGCAGGTCGTATATCTGCTGTTGCCGATGGAGTCGTAGTCGGGAGCGCACTAGTAAAGCAATACGAGAACTTTACCGGCAAAGAGCTTCAATCGCGCATTTCCAGTATGGTTTCTGCTTTGAAAGTAGGGATAGGTGGTTAGCACCGGTCGCCTCTCCTGACAGCCTTTTACAATGAACAGTCTCCGCTATAAAAATTGACTTCCCGTAGCCTTTCTGCTAATAAACATTTCACTTTTAATAAAACCATCCGCAGCTATATATGTCAATAAAGAGGATAAAAATGGGCTTGTTTACCAAACATAATAATATACAGGCAACTGCAGGAAAAAAGAGAGTCCGCGTGCCGGAAGGGCTTTGGACAAAATGCCAGAGCTGCGGTGAGGTTATTATTTCCAAGGACATCGAGTCAAACCTTAATGTCTGCCCCAAATGTAATTTCCATTTTCGTATCTCAGCACGTAAGAGGCTGGAGATTCTGTTGGATGAGGGAACTTTCGTCGAGTACGACGCCGGAATGATTTCCGTGGATTGCCTCAACTTCAAGGACTCTAAAAGTTATCAGGATAGAATTAATGCTGCTGTTGCCAAGGGTGGCTCAAAGGATGCCATTATCTGCGGCGAAGGTATGATTGAGACCACGCCAGTGCAGATGGCAGTATTTGATTTTTCCTTCATGGGCGGCAGCATGGGGAGTGTGGTAGGCGAGAAGATAACCAGAGCCATTGAGCGGGGAATAGAAAAGAAAACTCCGGTGATTATAATCTCGGCATCCGGTGGTGCCAGGATGCAGGAGAGTATCCTCTCCCTAATGCAAATGGCTAAGACGTCGGCCGCCTTGGCAAAGCTGAAAGAGAAGGGCCTGCCTTTCGTATCAATCCTTACCGATCCCACCACCGGTGGTGTAACCGCCAGCTTTGCCATGCTGGGTGATATCAATATGTCGGAACCCAGGGCACTAATAGGTTTTGCCGGACCACGGGTTATTGAGCAGACCATCCGTCAGAAACTGCCTGCAGGTTTTCAACGAGCCGAATATTTACTGGATCACGGCATGGTTGACATTATCGTAGATCGCAAGGATATGCGACAGAAGCTTTCCCAGATGCTGAAGATTTTATATCGTCATTAATTCAATTGTTTCGGCTGGTTATCCCAAAGCCCCTGTTTCTCCACCGTTGTCAGGAAAACAGGGGCTTTTCATTTTATTACCGCTGTTCTCTGTAAAAACCGGCATCTACCTAAATTTATGGACTTTACCCTGCGCTTTTCC
The DNA here is from genome assembly GCA_963780945.1 of uncultured delta proteobacterium. Taxonomy (GTDB): domain Bacteria; phylum Desulfobacterota; class Desulfuromonadia; order Geobacterales; family Geobacteraceae; genus Geotalea. Next base: position 3,918 of record CAWAFF010000044.1, read on the forward strand.
TATAATCCCCGCCTGTAATGACCTATCGGCAAATTCTCGACCACATATACGGCCTTGGCCGTTTCGGCATCAAACCCGGATTGGAAAGAATAAGTTCCCTGTTGGAGGCCCTGCATAACCCCCAGGCATCTTTTAAAACCATTCACATCGCCGGCACCAACGGCAAGGGCTCCACTGCGTGCTTTATCGCCTCAATGCTCGACGAAGGTGGTTTTCGGGTGGGGCTTTTCACCTCTCCCCACCTGATCAGTTTTACTGAGCGAATCCGCATCAACGGACGTGAAATTGCTGAAGAAGACGTGGTAAGGCTCGGGCAAAAATTAATCTCAACCGCTCCTCCTGAAACCACCTTTTTCGAAATGGTCACCGCTCTTGCCTGCCTTTACTTTGCCGAACAACAGGTGGATCTGGCGATTATGGAAGTGGGAATGGGAGGGAGCCTTGATGCCACCAACGCTCTGCATGGCGTTCTGTCGGTCATCACTCCGGTCGCTTTTGATCATTGCGAATATTTGGGCAAATCCCTCTCTGCCATTGCCAGGGAAAAAGCCGGAATTATAAAAGCTGGCTCCCCAGTTGTGATGTCTTGGCAGGCAGTTGAGGCAAGGACTGAAATAGAGGCCCATTGCCGGGAGCTGCAAAGTCCCCTGTATTGCTTTGGCAACTCATTTACTGCTGATTGGAACGGAAAAAGGCTCAATTACGAGGGACTAGATATAAGGATCAAGGGGTTGTTGCCGGGGCTGCCCGGACGCTATCAGCTTGCCAATGCCGCTTCTGCCCTCGCAGCAGCGGAAATCCTGAAGCAGATGGGCTTTTCGCTTGATTTGGCTGCCATGAGGAGAGGCATGGAAAAAGCCCGGTGGCCTGGTCGGATGGAGATGTTTGGCTCATCACCGAGGATACTGCTTGATGGTGCCCACAATCCTGCCGGCAGTGGTGCTCTGGCAGAAGCGCTCACGGACATTCCCCGCAGACGACTGCTGCTTGTTGCCGGGGTGATGGGGGACAAGGATCTTGAAGGCATTCTTGGCCCACTTCTGCCAGTCGTTGATCAAGTCTTTGCCGTCACTCCAGCTTTGCCAAGGGCGTTGTCTTCTTCACAGTTGGCCTCCTTTTACAGGGTTGAAGGGATTGACACCTGCGATGCCGGAACGGTTGCCGGCGGCCTTTTCTCAGCACTCAAGGCTGCAGGTGCTGATGACCTTGTGCTGGTCTGCGGCTCTTTATTTACGGTTGGAGAGGCTCGGGCCATTATCCTTTCCCGGGAATTTGAACCCTTTCGTGGCTGATTTCAGCTTTTGCTGTGCAACTCACCCATTTTTTTCCGTTCATTGTAATGTCAGAGAGGGAAATGAAAATCTTTAAAGCGTTGATGCTTCTTCCCCATATTCTTCTAGTTCTTGCCCTTGCGCAGGTTGCCCTGGCTCAGGACCTTACCCCTGTGGGACCGGTTCGCCTCGGGGCAGACCAACTTTCCTATGAAGAGGGAAATGGAACCTACCAGGCTGAGGGGAATGTCCGTATTAAATATGATGACGTCACTCTGCAGGCGGATAATGCCGTCTTTAAACAGGAAGAGGGCGAAGCGGTTGTCAGCGGCAATGTTGTCATGGAAAGGGAGGGGGATGTCCTCCATGGTGACCGCATCAGACTGAACACCGTGACTGAGGAGGGGGAGGTTGCCAACGGCGATCTTTTCATAAAGAAACCGAATTTTCACATTCGTAGCGAACAGATGAGCAAACAGGGCAAGGATGAGTATCACATGGAACGTGGCTCGTTTACCACCTGTGATGGTGATTCCCCCAGCTGGCGCTTTACAGCCAGAGATCTGAACCTCACCCTGGAAGAATATGCCACCGGCAAGGATGTGCTTTTTTACGTCAAAGACTTTCCTCTCCTCTATTTGCCTTACATTATTTTCCCCGTTAAACAGGAGCGGCAATCGGGTTTTCTCTTGCCGCGCATCGGCAACTCCTCCAAAAAAGGTTTCAATTTCAATCTCCCCTTTTATTGGGCCATTACCCCAAGTCAGGATGCCACCTTTAATCTGGATATCCAGACCAAGCGTGGTGTCGGCACAGGTATCGACTATCGATACCTAGTCAAGGGGGGGAGTGGAGGTTCCCTTGGGGGCTACGGCATTTACGATACCTCCCAGTCAAGGTTCCGTGGTGAAATCCTACAAAGGCACCTGGACGCGACTTCCGATAGTCTTACCTTCAGATCGGACATCAATCTCGCCAGTGACAGGGACTTTTATCGTGACTTTGCCGATGCTACCGGAGAATATAATCGGCAGTATCTTGACTCAAGGGCAGCCCTGACAAAGAAGTGGCGGGACCATGTGCTGACGGCGGAGTTAATCTATATTGAAAACATGGATGCAGTCAGTAATAAAAATACGCTGCAGCAGCTTCCTTCCGTTTCCTTTACAACCATCCGGCGCAAGTTGGGACGTTCGCCATTCTTTTTTTCGCTCCAGTCAGATATCACAAATTTTTATCGAGAGCAGGGGACGCAAGGGCAGCGCCTGACCCTGCACCCAACCGTAACCGCTTATTTTCAGCCTGCACGAACCCTTGATGTTGCCGCCTTTGCCGGCTACAGTCAGCGTTTTTACAATACCCATGGTGATGTTCAAAATAACGGCGCCCAGGGTAAAGGCATCGCCGATGCAGGCTTAAGCATTTCCAGCAGCTTCGCCAGGGTATTCGACACCGGCTTGCCGGCAGTGCCGAAGGTGCGGCACCTGTTGCTACCGGAGATCGCCTACTCTTTTGTTCAGGAAAAGACACAGGACGAGAGCCCATTTTTCGACTACGACGACCGTGTCCTTGGCCAGAACCTGGTCAATCTTTCCCTGTCGAACTATTTCACAGGCAAGTTCCTACAGGCTGATGGCTCTTCCCTTTACCGGGAAATCATGTTTCTGCGGCTGAGTCAAGGTTATCAGGTGAGCGGATCGCGCCGCGATCTTCTGACTTTGGCGGATGAAGGCCGCACGCTGACAGATCTGAGGCTGGAAACAAGGCTATCACCCTTTGCAGGCCTGTCACTGGACCTTGATAGTCGCTTCAATACCTATAGGGGGCGTTTTTCAACTAATATAGTTAACGCCGACTTTAGCGGAGAAAATGGCAATCGGCTCGCAGTAGGCTATCATTTTTCCCGTGAGACATTGGAATACCTGGAAGGCCGGGTCGGCGTGGGGCTTGTCAAACCCTTGATTTTCAATTACACTGGCCGCTATTCTTTCGAAAAGCAGGACTTCCTGGAGTCAATCTATGCCCTGGAATATAAGCATCAATGCTGGGGGGTGACCTTGTCATACCGTGACCGGCCGGACAATCGGGAATTCATGCTCACCTTTACCCTTGCTGGAATTGGTGCCGTTGGTCCTTTAAAAACTTTCTAGCTTATCGATATTTTGCAGGTGAAACAGGAGGACTTGATGTCGGAAAACTTCACCCCACGCGCCATCCTGGTAACAGGTGGTGCCGGCTTCATCGGCTCAAATTTTATCCATAGTTATATGGCAGGCAATGCCGGATGCCGAGTGGTCAATCTCGACCTGCTCACCTATGCCGGCAACCTGGAAAACCTGAAAGAGGTGGAAAGCAACAGCTGTTACCGCTTTGTCAAGGGGGATATCTGTGATGCCGCACTGGTGGCTGGTCTTCTAGTTGAGGAAAAGATCGATGCAGTCATTCATTTTGCTGCAGAATCCCATGTGGATCGTTCCATCACTGGCCCGGAAATATTCGTCCGTACCAACGTGCTCGGCACCCAGGTGCTTCTGGAAGAGAGCCGCAAGCACTGGCAGGCGAAAATACGTTCCGGAATTCCGTTATTTGCAGGTTTCCACCGACGAGGTCTATGGCTCCCTCGGTGATACCGGCTTTTTCACCGAAGACACGCCACTCGCTCCAAACTCTCCCTATTCGGCCAGCAAGACCGGTGCCGATCTACTGGTTCGCGCCTACCATGAAACCTACGGTTTTCCCGCCCTCAATACCCGTTGTTCCAATAATTATGGCCCCTATCACTTTCCGGAGAAGCTGATTCCGCTCATGATCCATAATATCATGAATAAAAAGCCGCTCCCGGTTTATGGTGACGGACTCAATGTTCGGGACTGGCTCCACGTCAAGGATCACTCCCTTGCCATCGAGACGGTACTGAAAAAGGGTCGGCTCGGTCAGATTTACAACATCGGCGGCAATAATGAGTGGAAGAACATCGACATCGTTAATCTGGTTTGCGACCTGCTGGATGCCAGATTGGGACGTGCTGCCGGTGAAAACCGGCAGCTGATTACTTTTGTCAAGGACCGCCTGGGCCATGACCGCCGCTACGCCATTGACGCCTCTAAAATGCGCCGGGAACTCGACTGGGAACCATCTTATACCTTTGAAAGCGGTATCGCCGAAACCATTGACTGGTATCTGGACAACCAGACCTGGGTTGAAGAAGTTACCTCGGGTTCCTACTTGGACTACTACGAGAAGATGTACGGGGGAAGGTGATGATACTAGTTGTCGGTGCAAAAGGGATGCTTGGGCGGGACCTGATGGCGCTTTTTGGTTCAGCTGCCCGTGGCGTTGATTTGGAAGATATTGATATCACCTCACTGGAGTCGGTACAGAAGGTGCTTTTCACCCTGAAGCCGAAGATCGTCATTAATGCAGCGGCGTACACCGATGTTGATGGCTGTGAAACCAACCAGGAACTGGCGATGCAGGTAAATGGCGAGGGAGTTGCGCACCTGGCCATGATCAGCAGCGAAATCGGGGCAAAACTGGTGCAGGTCAGCACCGACTATGTTTTCGACGGTAGCAAGGGGAGTCCATATCTGGAGGATGAACCGACCAGGCCGTTGAGTGTCTACGGCGAATCCAAACTGGCCGGAGAGATGAATGCCCGATTTAACCCGGATCATCTTATTGTCAGGACCCAATGGCTCTATGGCCATAAAGGTAAAAATTTCGTGGAAACCATGTTGCGGCTGGCCACAGAGAAGAAGGAGCTGGCTGTTGTCGATGATCAGATTGGTTCGCCCACCTGGACGGTTGACCTTGCTCTGGCCATCAAAGCGCTTGTGGAAAAGGACTGCCGCGGCACCTACCACGCTGCCAATGCCGGCTTCTGTTCCTGGAATGAGTTCGCCCGCGCCATATTTGCCGAATCTGGAACCGATGTCACTGTGAATCCCATGTTGACAAAGGACCTGGGGCGTCCGGCTCCACGACCGCTTTATTCAACCCTGGACTGCGGCAAGCTGATCAATGATGCCGGCTTTCGGCCACAGCCGTGGCTAGGGGCGCTGAAGGAATATTTGAAACTCAGGAGACTGTAATGGAATATGGAGAAAGACCATGGGGGACTTATACGGTCCTTGAGGAAAACAAGAGTTATAAGATCAAAAGGATAGAAGTAAAGCCCGGCCAGCGACTATCCCTACAGATGCACCACCACCGCAGTGAACACTGGATAGTGGTCTCGGGAACGGCCAAGGTCACCTGTAACGATCGGGAACAGATGGTCAACATCAACGAGTCCACCTTCATCCCTATCGGTGCCAGCCACAGACTGGAAAATCCTGGGCTGATTCCGCTCACCATAATTGAAGTGCAGAGCGGCGAATACCTTGGAGAGGACGATATCGTCCGCTTCCAGGACGACTACCATCGTGCTGACAATGGTGAAGACACACTCCCTTGATTAATGAGATTTACCTGCTTTAAAAAATAAAGCCTTTGAGACCGAAGGCAGCTGTTGCGAGAATGCCCGGTGCCGCTTCATGTTGGTTAATTCCCGCTCCTGTTAGCAACATGAGCCTGTGCGGCATCGTGCTTCCGTAACTTTACCCTTGCTTGACATATCTATTGCAAAATCCTACACTTCTCTTCGTAAATCCCCTTAGGTAGACACTTCCTTTCAGGAGTTCTGACATGTACATCGTAATCCTTGCCGGTGGCTCCGGCACCCGTTTCTGGCCCCTTTCCCGAAAGAAGACCCCGAAGCAGCTCATGTCAGTGTTCGGTGGCAAATCAATGCTGCAGCGCACTGTGGAACGGGTGCTACCGCTTAAGCCAAAACGAATCCTGATCATCACCAATGCCTTGCAGGCAGAGGAGAGCGCACGGCAACTGGAATACCTGCAGCAGATACCCATAGACATCATCGCCGAACCGGTTGGCCGCAATACAGCCCCTGCCATTGGTCTTGCAGCATCAATCATTGCCTACCACGACCCTGATGGCGTGATGGTAGTGCTTCCAGCTGACCACTACATTGTCGATGAAGAAGAATTTTGTCGTGTTATTGCCCAGGGAAAGGAGACTGCCCAGAACGGCTATCTGGTTACCCTAGGCATTACCCCAACCAGGCCAGAGACCGGCTATGGCTATATCGAGGCTGATAACGAGTTCCGCGGTAATGGACCTTTCCCCGTGAAGCGGTTTGTGGAAAAACCGAACAGGGAAAAGGCGTTGGATTTCCTTACAGCAGGTAACTTTTTCTGGAACAGCGGCATGTTCATCTGGCAGACCTGTACTATTCTGGACAAGATCGCTCAGTTCATGCCCAATCTTGCTGCCTCACTATCAAGAATTGCCTTCTCCGAAAACGTTTGGGAGATGCATGATCTGAAGCCCCAGATCGAAGCCATTTATGCTGAAATAGCGGGAGAGTCCATCGACTTCGGGGTAATGGAAAAGGCGGACAATGTGCAAGTCATACCTGCCGATTTCGGCTGGAGTGACGTGGGGAGCTGGAGCGCCATACCGGAAGTGGTCGATGCCGATGCTGACAGCCATGTTGTGATCAACGCCAAGGAGGTCATTTCCGTTGATGCAGCCGATTGCCTGGTTTACGGCGACAATCGCCTGGTCGCCCTGGTCGGCGTCACTGGTCTCATCGTTGTCAATACCCCCGATGCCATGATTGTTTGCCCGAAAGAGCGGGCTCAAGATGTGAAAAAAGTGGTGGAGGAGTTGGAACGTCGCGGGTTGAAGGAATACCTTTAAAAGGCGGTCGGTGGTCGGCGGTTGATGCTTTAAGGCTTAAACTCGAAACTCAGAACTTAGAACTTAGAACTTAGAACTTAGAACGGATTTTTTGATGTTCGGTTGGACCGGAAAAATATTAAAAGTTGATCTTGCCAGCGGTCGCTGCTGGCGGGAAGAGATTCCCCCGGAGCTGCTCCATGCCTATCTGGGGGGCCGTGGCCTTGGGGTTCGACTGATGCGGGATTATTTCAACCTTGAGCCCTTTGAATCTGAGATGCCGCTGATCTTTGCCGTCGGCCCCCTCTGTGGCACGGCTGCGCCCACAGCGGCCAGGCTGTCAGTGGTTAGCCGATCGCCTTTAACAAGAACCATTTATGATTGCTCAGCAGGCGGGCGCTTTGCCTGGCGTCTCAAGGCCGCCGGGATGGATGCGCTGTTCATAACCGGCCAAAGCCGGCTGACCGGTGGTTCTGGCCATTAACGGCGAGTGAGGCCGAGATTCTGCCCGGCCGATCATGCTGTGGGGAAGGACGGTGCATGACACTGTCACGGCCCTGGCTGCGGGAGGAAGCGTCGCCTGCCATCGGTCCGGCCGGAGAGAATGGCGTCCTCTATGCCAATATCATGATGGGGGAAGGCAATTCCGTTGGTCGTGGCGGCCTTGGTGCGGTGATGGGGAAAAAACTGCTCAAGGGAATCGTTGTTGATGGCGGCGAGACGACAAAGGTCTCTGACCCAGCCCGCTTCGATCATGCCCGACAGGATGTGATGCGCCTTTTTCGTGCGTCGCCGGTCATCTTTGGCGAGCTCGGCATTGCCGAATATGGCACCCCCGCGCTGGTGGATCTGATGCGGCAGCGGCGCATGGCTCCCACCGAGAATTTCAGAAAAACTGTCTTCGCCGATTCAGGCAATTACTCGGGGCCAGCAATTCGCAAAAAGTGCGAGGCACAAGAAAGATGGCTGCTACGGCTGCCCAATTCAGTGCAAGAAAAGCACCCCGCAGGGTGAGCACCTGCCCGAGTACGAGAGCGTTTCCCACTTCGGCGGCCTGAACGGCATTGCAGATCTCCAAGCCATCGTCAAGGCCAACACTCTATGCAATCAACTCGGCCTGGATACTATCACCGCTGCCGCAACCCTTTCCGCCTGGGGTGAGGCCTCCGGCCGTTTCCCCAAGGCCGATGAGCTGGCACCTCTGCTGACCGATATTGCCCACGTGCGTGGAGAAGGGAAACTGCTTGGCCAAGGATCGCGCCGGGTGACGGAGACATTGGGCAGCCCAGAGCTGTCCATGTCGGTCAAGTCTCTTGAGCTGCCTGCCTATGACCCCCGCGGCGCTTACGGCATGGCGCTGGCATACTGCACCAGCAACCGGGGAGGGTGCCACTTGCGTGCCTATCCGATCTCCCATGAGATTCTCAGGAAACCGGTGCCAACGGATCGCTTTTCTTTTTCCGGCAAGGCCCGCATCATCAAGATTGCCGAGGATACCAATGCCGCGGTAGATTCCCTGGTCGCCTGCAAGTTCGCTTTCTTCGGCGCCACACTGGAAGAGCAATACATT
>CAWAFF010000045.1:0-6276 GCA_963780945.1 uncultured delta proteobacterium
CGAACAAGCCGTTTTTCGTGAACAACTTGCCGCAATCCTGATGGCTTCAGCCCACGGCAAGATTAATGTTATGTTCCCGATGATTTCCAGCCTTGAAGAAATCAGGACGATCAAAAAAATTATCGCAGAAGTGCAGCAGGAACTGGCTAGCAATGATAAACCCTTTGATCCGAATATGCCCATGGGGATCATGGTGGAAATACCTGCAGCGGTCCAGATCGCCCATCTTCTCATCAAGGAAGTGGATTTTTTCAGCATCGGCACCAACGATCTTATCCAGTATACCCTGGCAGCAGATCGCAATAACCCCAAGGTGAAAAAATATTACGACCCCTATCATCCCGCCGTTTTACACTCCATAGAAAGAGTGGCAATTGTGGCAAGAGCAGCGGGGAAAAAAGTTTCCTTGTGCGGTGAAATGGCAGCCGACCCCATCAATGCCATTCTGCTGCTGGGCATGGGAATAGAAGATTTCAGCCTCTCGGCCCCGTACATTCCGTTGGTTAAACAGGCGGTGCGAAAGATAACCATTTCCAGGGCGGTGGAGATTGCACAAACAGTCTTGAAGATGGACAGCAGCATTTCTGTAAGAGAATATCTGGAAAAGATCAGGCTATCTTTTCAGCTCTAGCAAAGCGTATCTCAGCCAATCCTGCCATTAAGCAATCAAATCTCTCTTAAAATGAATATTCTTTAGCGAAATGACTTTGCCCCACTACGCCTTTAGGCCGTGCAATTGATTAACCGTTAATTAAATATGAATATTTTTTTAGTAATAGCGGATTTAACAGGTTATTTAGCCAATTGTGTAAACGGGAACAGATTATGCAAAAATGATTAGTTATTAATAAGTCATTCCTATTATTAAAATATGGAGACGATAATGCAAATGACTCTAATTGGTTTACTTGCACTGCTATTGACAACATCATGTGGATATAAAACGCTCAAAGAAAAGGAAGAGGTGACAACCAAGGCTTGGAGTGATATCAGTTTTTCATGTCGCCAGCGACTCGACTTGTCAGCCGCTTATATGGATACCATAAAAAGATATATATCTCCCCAAAGTGAAGTTTTAATCAAGGCCGAAAGGGCCATCAGAAACGCTCGCCTTGAAGGCTGCCCGAGGACGCCACCCGAAACATCGGGAAATGTGCAGAGATTTCGGGAAGTCCAGGCAGAATTAACACAGGCGCTGGCCCAATTGCAGCTAGCAACAAGTAATCATTCAGAACTGCTAAAGGATGCGAGTTTTTTGACACTACACAAAAGAATGGATAGTTTGGAAACACGTCTGAACGAATCAATAATAAGCTATAACGCTAGCAGTCACGATTTCAATGTCAGCAAAAAATGTTTTCCCAACTCTTTGACAAATGCTTTGTTGCTGAGATACAGCGACAGGAAATTATTTCTGGGTTTTGAAAAGGTGCACCTGTCAAATCAACTGGATTCATAGGCTTCTGATATTATAAAGGCAGAAGGGCGGCCCCTGAGCCGCCCTTCTCTGTATTCACCCTAGAATCATCAGGAGATCATCCTTCTCCACCTTGTCCCCTTCCTTGAATCTGACTTCTGCTACCTTGCCATCCTCTTTTGCTTTAATGTTGGTTTCCATTTTCATGGCTTCAGTAACAATTAGAACATCACCTGCACATATGTCATCGCCAGGTTTGACGTTGACCTTCAGCACTTTTCCCGGCATCGGCGCGCCGATATGTAAATTATTCGCCTTATCCGCCTTTTCTCTTACCAATTCATCGGTTATTGCTGATTGATCGCGCACCGTCACCTGGCGCGCATCGCCATTGAGTTCGAAGAAGATGTGGCGGGTACCGTCGGGATGGACACGTCCAATGGCGTTAAGCTTAATGATGAGCGTCTTGCCGGGCTCGATTTCGATCGAGGTTTCCTGGCCCGGTTCCAATCCATAGAAGAAAATCGGAGTTGGTATAACCGATGTATCGGAATACTCCTGGCGGTGCCGGTCAAATTCCGGGAACACATGTGGGTAAAGTATGTATGAGATCAGGCTCTTGTCATCAACGGGGCGCCCGATCTTGGCTTCTACTTTAAGGCGCTCCTCATCAAAATCCACAGGCTCCAGCAACTCCCCCGGCCGACAGCTGATCGGCTCCTCCCCTTTCAGGATGATACGCTGCAATTCCCGAGGAAACCCCTGGTAGGGCTGACCGATCATGCCTTTGAACATCCCCACCACTGACTCCGGAAAGGCAAGATCATCCCCCTTTATATAGACATCATCCACATCCAGGTTGTTTTTGACCAGGAACATGGCCATATCTCCGACCACTTTGGAGGAAGGGGTAACTTTGACAATGTCGCCAAACAGCAGATTTACCTTGTGATACATCTCCTTGCACTCTTCCCAGCGGTCCAGAAGCCCAAGCCCGGCGACCTGCGGTTTAAAATTGGAATATTGCCCCCCCGGTATCTCATGGTGATAAACTTCGGCTGTGCCGCTTTTTAGTCCCGATTCAAATGGCGCATAATAATCCCGCACCGTCTCCCAATAGTTGGCCAGCTTTTGCAGGTTATCCTCATTCAGCCCCGTATCCCACTCGCTACGTTTAAGTGCTGCTACCAAGGCATTAAGATTGGGTTGCGAGGTAAGTCCAGAGATAGAGGACAGAGATGCATCGACAATGTCTACTCCAGCCTGACAAGCCATAAGCAGCATTGCTCCGCCATTTCCTGAGGTATCATGGGTATGAAGATGGATTGGAATACCTATTTCTGCTTTCAGTGCTGTTATCAGCTTGGATGCGGCGAGTGGCTTGAGAAGCCCTGCCATATCCTTGATAGCCAGGATATTGGCACCCATCTTCTCAAGCTCCTTGGCCATGTTCACATAATACTCCAACGGGTACTTGTCACGTTTCGGATCGGTAATGTCACCGGTGTAGCAGATAGACGCCTCACAGATCTTGCCCTGCTTGCGCACGGCCTCCATGGCAACGGTCATTCCCTTTGTCCAATTGAGCGAGTCGAAGACGCGGAAGATATCGATGCCAGAATGGGCCGCCTCTTCCACAAAGCGTTCCACAACATTGTCGGCGTAGTTGGTATAGCCAACGGCGTTGGATCCGCGCAAGAGCATCTGGAACAACACGTTGGGAATGGCTTCGGATAATTTATGCAGCCTCTGCCATGGACATTCCTTCAGGAACCGCATTGAAACGTCAAAGGTAGCGCCACCCCACATCTCCAAAGAGAACAGATCTGAAGCAAGGTATGAGGTCGGCTCGGCAATCTTGAGCAGGTCATAGCCCCTGACCCGGGTCGCCAGCAGGGACTGATGGGCATCCCGCATGGTGGTATCCGTAATCAGCAGCTTTTTCTGCTCCAATATCCATTTCGACAAGCCATCCGCCCCTTTTTTCCATGAAAATATCGCGGGTACCTGCAGGCCGTGGTTTGGTAAAATCGACCTCTGGAACCTCGGCCTCGAAAAGTTCAGAGGACTTGAGCGGCTTGGCGATGCCGGGAGAGCCATTGACGATGACATCGCCGATGAAATTCAGAACTTTGGTTGCCCGGTCTTTTTTCTCCCTCAGCTGAAGCAGTTCCGGATGCTTCTCGATAAAGGAAGTATCGCATTTGCCATTGAGGAAAACAGGGTGGGTGACAACGTTTTCCAGAAAAGAGATATTGGTTTTGACACCACGGATACGAAACTCCTGCAGGGAGCGGTGCATGATCCGACTGGCCTCATTAAAGGTAAGGCCCCAGGCACTAACCTTCACCAGCAAGGAATCATAATGGGGGGTAATCTGGGCGCCGGTAAAGGCATTGCCGGCATCCAATCGCACGCCAAAACCCGCCGATGACCGGTACGCCTTGAGAATGCCAAAGTCCGGCGCGAAGTTGTTGGCAGGATCTTCAGTGGTGATTCTGCATTGCACTGCATAGCCCCACATCTTGATGGCGTCCTGATTGGGGATGTTTATCTCTGGATCGGAGAGCGGCTTACCTTCGGCGACTAGTATCTGGGTCTGTACCAGGTTGCGGCCGGTAATCATTTCAGTAACGGTATGCTCCACCTGGATGCGCGGATTCATCTCTATGAAATAAAAATTTCCCTGCTGGTCGAGAAGGAATTCCACCGTACCCGCATTCCGATATTGAACATGGCTGGCGATCTTCAGGGCAGAAGCACATAGCTCCTCGCGCATTTCCGGCGTAATACAAAGGGAAGGAGCGAATTCAACCACCTTCTGATGCCGACGCTGGATGGAACAATCGCGTTCGAAAAAGTGGACGAGATTACCCAAATTGTCGCCAAGAACCTGGACCTCGATGTGTTTAGGGTTTTCCAGGTAGCGTTCCAGAAAAACGGCAGCGTTGCCGAAGGAAGCTTTAGCCTCGCTACGAGCTGCTGTTATCCCCTCTATCAACTCCTTGCGGTTATTTGCCACCCTCATTCCGCGTCCGCCCCCACCGGCAGAAGCTTTAATTATAATCGGATAGCCATGATTCTTGGCAAAAATCAATGCATCTTCTTCATGCTCGACAGGCTCGTCGGTACCGGGAACGACAGGAACCCCGGCCTCCACTGCAACCTTGCGGGCAGCCACCTTATCTCCCAGCCGGCGCTGCATTTCAGCGGTGGGACCAATGAACGTAATGCCCGCCGCTTCGCACTTTTCAGCAAACTCGGCATTTTCAGAAAGAAATCCATATCCAGGATGAATGGCATCCACGTCTCTCTTGATAGCCAGGGCAATAATTTCATCTATGCCTAGATATGCATCAATTGGGCTTTTGCCTTTACCAATAAGATAAGCCTCATCAGCTTTGTACCGATGCAGAGACAGCTTGTCCTCTTCAGAGTAGATCGCCACAGTGCCTATACCCAGCTCGGTGCAGGCGCGAAATATCCTGATAGCTATCTCGCCGCGATTTGCTGCCATGATCTTTCTAAATTTCCGTTGTGCCATTAAAGCCTCCAGTTTGAAAAGATTTATCTAAAATAAAACATATCTGTTAAGAATGAAATTTTATCTTTACTAAAATTCTTTAGTTATTTTGAACACTTACACCATTTGAATCTTGGTAATAAAACAGAATCGCATTTTATTGTCAACAGTAATCATGGCCTGTATTATGTGTAAAATTTAAGAGAGCCTCAGATGTAGGTTTACCAACCCTCAATTTAATGTTATATTTCCCAAAAAATTTTCCAGAAGGAGATCACAGATGTCGGCAAAAAAGATACTTCCCTGTTTTGTTGCAGCTATCATTGCTATCCAGTCACCGGCAGCATTCGGTAAAGAGCCTAAGACCACGGCACCATCCGAACAGAAAGAATCTAAGGCGGTAGAAAAAAAATCTAGTCCTGCAGACCCTGTGACAAAGGTAAATGGCACCATTATAACTCGCCAGGAAGTTGACCGTGCCGTCAAAGTGCTTGTTTCCCAGAACGGACTTCCAAAGCCTCTTCCCCCCGAGCAACAGAAAGAAGCTGAGGATGCAGCACTCGAACAGCTTGTCTCAGCCGAACTCCTCTATCAGGCAGGTCAAAAAACCGAGATAAAAGATATCGACAAACGGATTGAGGAAAAGATCAGCCAAAACAGAGCCAAGTTTCCGACTGCCGAGAAGAATTCGACAAGGCGCTGAAATCTGTGGAAATGCGGAAAAGGACCTGAAAGAATTCACTCGCAAGGACATTGTCATCACTACCCTCATTGAGAAGGATATTGTTGCCAAAATTAATATTTCTGATGCGGACGCCAAAAAATTCTATGACGAGAATTCCGAAAAGTTCAAACAGGACGAGAGCGTCAAGGCCAGTCACATCCTGATAGGTGTAGACGCTGCAGCCAGTGCCGAGGACAAGAAAAAAGCCAAGGAAAAGGCTGATGGAATCCTGAAAAAGATCAAGGCTGGAGATGATTTCGCCGCTCTGGCTAAATCCGACTCAACCTGCCCGAGCAGCAAGCAGGGAGGAGACCTGGGACTTTTTTCCAAAGGTCAGATGGTTGCTCCTTTCGAAAAGGCAGCCTTCGCCTTGAAGCCGGGAGAAGTGAGCGATGTGGTTGAAACCCAGTTCGGCTACCACATCATCAAGCTTACCGAGAAGAAAGAAGCTGGCACGACTAAATTTGATGATGTCAAAACAAAGATCGTTGATTATCTCAAAAACCAGAAAATTCAAAAGGGAATCGGTGACTACCTGGCAGAGCTGAAAAGCAAAGCTAAGATAGAAAAACTTTAACCCTCCTTAGAAATGGACAAGGAAAAGCCCGCAAC
>CAWAFF010000046.1:0-16709 GCA_963780945.1 uncultured delta proteobacterium
CCGTATCGCCTGTGGCAATTCCGGGAATTTGATTGAACGTTGTGCGGATGTGATGCTCAAGGAAAAAGAGAAAAACTTTGGTGGTAGTTCCGCGGGAAACGCCGCTCCATGAGATTCACCTGGAGAACATGCTCAGGCTGTCACGGCTGGGCGCGGTTATAGTTCCGGCGATGCCCGCCTTCTACCGCCAGCCGCAGACGATCGACGATCTGGTCGACTTTGTCGTTGGCAAGATCCTCGACATGCGCAGGCTCGAACACACCCTCTTCCTCCCCTGGGGAATTGAGGCGGCGATGACCAATGTCCTCCTTAATCCGCAGCAAGATCGAAAAAGGTACGAGCAGTAAGCGCATCGCCGATCACGACGCCCTCGCCCTCTTTGCCAGCGACGACCTCCTTGCCATCGGCGAACTCGCGGCCCTGGTCAATCGCCGCAAACACGGCAAGAAGGTCTACTTCAATATCAACCGCCACATCAACTACACCAACATCTGCGTCAACCGCTGTACCTTCTGCGCTTTCTCCAGTACGGCAGACGAGGCCGGCAGCTATACCCTCGACCTGGAGGAAATCCGCCGCAGGGCGGCGGAAGCCCGCACGAGCGGTGCCACCGAACTGCACATGGTCGGCGGCCTCCACCCCGATCTCCCCTTCGACTTCTACCTGGAGATGCTCGCGGCCATTCCGGAGGCTCGCCGCAACTGCACATCAAGGCCTTCACCGCCGTGGAGATCGATTACTTCGCCCGAACTAACGGCAGACTGTCGCAGTGAGCGAAACCCTCAGCCGTCTGCAAGATGCCGGTCTCGGTTCACTACCCGGGGGAGGGGCGGAAATTTTCAGGAAAAGGTCCGGGAACAGCTCTGCCCAGAAAAAATTTCTGGCCAAAAGTGGCTTTCAATCATGGAACAGGTTCATCAAGCCGGGATTAAATCAAATGCCACTATGCTTTATGGCCATCTGGAAAGCTTTGCGGACCGGATTGACCACATGCGGCGCCTGCGTGAACTCCAGGACCGTACCGGTGGTTTTCAGGTCTTCATCCCCCTGGCCTTTCAGCCGGAAAACTCGCCACTGACACTTACCAAAAGCACCGGCACCAGCGGCGTTGATGACCTGAAAACCCTTGCCATCGCCCGCATCTACCTGGACAACTTCGCCAATATCAAGGGTTACTGGGTGATGCTTGGCGAAAAGATAGCCCAGGTTGCACTGGCCTTTGGGGTCAATGATCTGGACGGCACGGTGGTGGAAGAAAAAATTGGCCATGACGCAGGGGCAATGTCGCCTCAGGCCATGAGTCGCGACGGAATCATTGGCCTTATCCGCAAGGCTGGGCGAGAGCCCATTGAGCGAGATACACTTTATAATGAGCTCAGAACCTATTAAAAGCTGACAGTATCTTTTTTTGACTGATATTTTTGGAAAAACATGCTGAAAACGATAACCGCTAAAATTGAAAAGAATGAGCCGATCGGTCGGCAAGAAGCGCTGTGGCTGCTTGATGAAGGGGATCTGCTGGCGGTTGGCAGGCTTGCCGACAACATCAGGCGACGGCTGCATCCGGAAAACCGGGTTACCTTCATTGTTGACAGGAATGTGAATTATACCAACATCTGTGAATCCCAATGCCGATTCTGCGCCTTTTACCGTGATAAAACTGCCAGTGACGCTTATCTGCTCGGGGAAGAGGTAATTTTTGCCAAAATCGCCGAACTGGTCGAACAGGGAGGAACCCAGTTACTAATGCAAGGGGGGCTGCACCCTGAACTGGGAATCGAGTTTTTTGAGGGCCTGTTTGCCGGTATCAAGAGTCGCTTTCCCCAGGTGCAGAATCATTCTCTTTCGCCTGCTGAAATAACGCACATCGCCTCCCTGTCCAAACTTGACGTAAGGGAGACTGTTAAACGCCTCCATGACGCCGGGCTGGATTCCATTCCCGGCGGTGGTGCCGAAATCCTGGTTGACGAGGTGCGGCAAAAGATATCGCCGAAGAAGATCGGCTGGCAGCAGTGGGCGGCAGTGATGGCCGAAGCCGCACGGCTGAAGATGCCCACCACGGCAACGATGATGTTCGGCAGTTGCGAACAAAATGAAGATATAATAGAACACCTGTTCCGGGTCCGCAAACTCCAGTCTGACGGTGGAACCTTCACCGCCTTCATTCCCTGGACCTACCAACCCGGCAACACAGCGTTGGGTGGGACTACTGCCAGCGGCGTAGAATATCTCAAGGTTCTCGCCGTTTCCCGAATCGTGCTCGATAATATTGCCAATATTCAAGGAAGCTGGGTCACCCAAGGGTCAAAAATTGCCCAAGTTTCGCTTTTTTTTGGGGCCAACGATCTGGGTGGAACCATGCCTTCGAAGAAAACGTTGTTGCCGCCGCTGGCTGCAGCTTCCGCATGTCCCGGGAAGAAATGATCGACTTGATTCGTGGCGCTGGCTTCATCCCGGCCAGGCGGACGACCACTTACGAGATTCTCCAGGTGTATTGATCACCAGAAAGAGATGGATTTGCCATGACTAAGCTCCGAAAAAACATTGCCGCAATGGCTGGCTATGTTCCAGGATATCAGCCGGAAGACCCAGCCGCCTATATAAAGCTCAATACAAATGAAAACTCCTACCCGCCATCACCAAAGGTGATTGAGGCTATTATCGCTGAAGCCGGTGACGGATTAAAACGCTATCCAGATGCTGCCAGCCGCGCCGCTCGAGAGGCTGCTGCGAAGCTATACAATTTCCCACCCGAGTGGATCATCATGGCCAACGGTTCCGATGAGGTGCTTAATAACCTGATCAGGGCTTTTGCCGATGAAGATGATGAAATCGCCTTTGTCTATCCTTCATATTCCTACTACGCAACGCTGGCCGAGATTCAGGGTGCCCGGGTCAAAACTTTCGGCTTGACCGAAGACTGGAAATTAAAAGACTTTCCCCAGACATACCATGGTCGCATTTTCTTTCTCACCAATCCCAACGCCCCCCTCGGCTTTACCTTCAGTTCTGCTTACGTGGAAGAACTTGCCGGGCGTGTTTCCGGGATGCTTGTCATAGATGAGACTTATGCCGATTTTGCCGGAAATACGTATCTGGATTTGGTGCGCAAATGTGATAATGTCGTCGTGACGCGCAGCTTCTCTAAAAGTTACTCTTTGGCCGGCATGCGTCTTGGATTGGCCATTGCGAGGCCAGAGGTTATCGCTGCCCTCGATAAAATCCGCGATCACTATAATCTTGATCGCCTCGCCCAGGCTGCCGCGGTGGCAGCAATGGGTGACCAGGAATACCTCCGGGAAACGGTGCAGAAAATACGTGACGCGCGTCAATGGTTTGGTGAACAACTTGAAAGTCTCGGATATACCGTTATACCATCCCATGGCAATTACGTCTTTGCCTCTCCCCTGGACCGAAACGGCAACCGTGTTTACCAGGGGCTTTTTGACAGGAAGATACTGGTGCGTCACTTTACAGACCCTAATCTTGCCCACGGGCTGCGTATTTCCATAGGCACCCGCGAGGAAATGGAAAAAACCATCGCAGCATTGGTAGAAATCGGCTGATCCAATTACGGAGCAGCTTCACCTTCAGCAGCATTTTCTGATGCAGAAACGGCGGACATACTTGCAAAAAAACACACATAGCTCCATTTCCATGACCAGCGACATTATTCAAGACCAACAGGCATTGAACCACTTTGTAGAGCAACTCCAGGGAGAACATACCCTGGCCTTTGACCTTGAAGCAGATTCCCTCCATCACTACACCGAAAAGGTCTGCCTGATCCAGGTTTCCAACCTTTCCCAAACAGCCCTCATCGATCCACTCGCGCCGGTTGACCTTTCACCGCTAGCCCCTGTACTTGCCAATAGAGAAGTCCGCAAGGTATTTCACGGTGCCGACTACGACATGCGCTCCCTCTATCGTGATTTCGGCTTTGAGGTTTGCAATCTGTTCGACACCATGATTGCCTGTCAGTTTCGGGTGAGAAGGAAGTAGGTCTGGCTGCCGCCCTTAAGAGAGATTTGGCGTCGAGCTGGACAAGAAATACCAGAAGGCAGACTGGAGCAAGCGTCCTTTTTCGCCCCAGATGATCGAATATGCCAAAATGGATACCTCTCTTTTGATCAAACTTTACCTGCAGCTGGAAGCAGACCTGCGAGCGAAGGGCCGCTTGGAGTGGGTTGAAGAAGAATCTGAACTGGTTTCCTGTGTCAGGGCTGCTTCCCGGGACAACGAGCCACTCTTTCTTCGCTTCAAGGGGGCTACAAAACTCAAACCGCGGGCATTGGCGGTGCTGGAGGAACTACTGCACTTCAGGGATGAAAAGGCACGGAAAAAGGATGTTCCCCCCTTCCGCATCATCGGCAATGAGCCGTTACGGGAACTGGCTGAGCTGCAGCCTCGAACTTTTAGCCGATCTGAACGGGATAACCGGCTTGTCTCCCAAATTGATTGAATCATACGGACGGGATATTCTAAAAGTTGTGGCAAGCGGGGCAGCAATTCCGGTTGCTAAGCTGCCATGTTTTCCTGTGTCAGAACGGATGATCCGGGATCGATATCAGGAAGAACGCCTGAAGCGGCTGAAAGAATGGCGGGAAGCAAAGGCAGCGAACCTTGGGTTGAGTGTAGGCATTGTTGCCAACAACAGCCTGCTGGAAGCTCTGGCTGATGCAGCTCCCAACAGCATGGAGTCGTTGGCGGAAATACCCTGTTTAAAAAATTGGCAAAAGAAAGAGTTTGCCGCGGAACTACTGGATCTGATCCAGTAGGGAGAGGATCCAGTTCACCTGATTTCCTCATCAACGCTGAAGAGAAAATCAAAGTCCCCTTCTAGCCCTTGTTGCTGCGGCTTTGCTTGGAGGGGAACAGACAGGCACAGTCTTTCCGTTATCCTGTTCGCCGAAAAAATCCTCAATCCCAAATCCCCCAGGATTGGCAGCCTGCCCAGCGGCAGCGTTACCGGCTTCGGCTGGACCGCTTGCAACAGCTGCGGTTGCAGTCCCCAGCTGGATATTGGATTCAAACAGATCGCCGAAATCGGCTTCCTGCTCGTCCTTGGACTGGCCAGGTTGAGTCACCGGCTGTAATACAGCTGCGTCCAGACCTGGTACTGCTGCCTCCTCAGGCTTGTCTATGGTGGCAAGAAACATTGAGCGGATGCCGCATGATTGCTTAAAAGCCACAAGATCACCATTGCATTTTTTGCACGTATCCATGAATTCAAAACTGTTATAACCACATTTGGGACACTTCATCCTCTTTGCTCCTTTGGTACTTCAACCCACATCACCCCAGTAGAACTGGAGGATTGAAACGATAACTATTCCTGCGGTTTCGGTCCTCATAATCCTTTTGCCGAGGCTGACAGGAATGAATCCGGCTGCTGAAGCCATGGCAGCTTCCTCAGGAGAAAAACCTCCCTCGGGGCCAACGAGAACTGCAATACTCTCCGGAAATTCCAGGCCGCTCAAGGTTGACTTAAGTCGGTTAACCTGCTCTTCCTCCCAAAGCAGCAACTTGACAGAATGGTGGGCCTGCTGCAATACCTCCGAAAGACCCGCCGCCAGTGAAACCCGGGTGGTTATGGCCCTTTGCGACTGCCTGGATGCCTCAGCAGCAATTTTCTGCCAGCGTTCGACACGGTCGGCACTGCGTTGAGCCGTTACCTTGACGATGGAACGGGCAGCGGCAAAGGGTACTATCTCCGCCACACCCAGTTCAGTGCATTTTTGCAGGATATATTCCAGCTTATCTCCCTTCGGCATGCCCTGGTAAAGGGTGATTGCCGGCCAACCGCCAACTTCCCGATTAATTGCCTGCCTTTCTATTCCAATCAGCAGATTTTTGGGGCCAACTGACTTGATGACCCCTTCATATTCCCCCCCCTCGCCATCAAGAAGCAGCACAGATGTGCCGGGCTTCAGGCGCAAGACCTTCATCATATGTCGATGGAGATCGCCACTGACGATGGCCTCTCCTGCAGCAATGATTCCTTTGTCGATAAGGAATCTGCGCATTACCGGGAACCCTTCTGCAAGGTGATACAGCTCCATTCGCCTTCGCGCCGAATTTCGACCAGGGTTAAGCCATATGGGGAGAAACCCTCCATGACAAAACCTTCCTTTTCCGTAAGGATACCGGACAAAATAAGGAATCCGGCAGCAGCCACCCTGATAACCAGCTCTTGAGAGAGCCGTACCAGTTCCTCTGCCAGAATATTGGCAAGGACAATCATAAATTCACCAGCCACTTCCTGTAGGGGAGTGGTTGAGAGGCTGACAACAGCCAAACCATCATTGAGGGCCACATTTTCCTCAGCCACAATTACCGCATCAGGGTCAATGTCTATGGCAAAGATGTGGCTTGCTCCCAGCTTGGCCGCGGCAATGCTCAGCACCGGAACCCGTTCCCACATCCAGAACGGCAGCCGGTACAGCCGTTGATTTGCCCCTGAATGCACCCTCACCCAAAAAATGTTCTCCAGGACCTCAAGACACATCTTGGTAGTAGGATGGGCTCCTGTACCAAAGGCCATACCGGGATCCAGCTGGAGAATTATGTCATCGTGGTTTGGAGTGTATTCTTCCCAGGTGGGCTTGATGACCAGCCTGGAGCCGATGCGTACGGGCTTAAAATGTTTTTTCCAGTTATTGGCCCAGTCTTCTGCGTCAATCGCCTTCACAACAGGGTTTTTATAAACAAAGTCAGCAAATTCGGCACCGTGGCCGTGTAGAAATACTCCGATTGCTTGAATATGCTCTTCCAGACATTGGTCGGTCTCAAAGTAGGCCTTCACTGTTTTCAGCGGCGAGTCCTCAATGGTATCAACGGAAAAGGTATCGACGTAAAGGTTTTCTATGCTGACGCCATTACCTGACAGTTCAACCAGAAAATCGGCAAGGAGATCTACCATTGACAAGGGGACCTCGCAGGAAATTTCTGTCCAGACAGTTTTCATTATCGTTTCTCCCCTGATTTCCACCTGAAGCGGTGGCTATTTGCGAGGCTAAAGTAGCAGAATATCAGAACCAATAGCAATAAAAACCTTGACAAACCTTGAGGCGGTGGTGTACTTTTCATTAAAAAAAATTTGTAATAATATTCACTTTGATTCACAGTGATTAATGCTTTGTGGAGGAGGTTGACGATCGCCGAAGAGAGTTGACGGCGATCGTCGAGCAGCTCTATCGTGAGCCGCAGATCGTGCCGACAATCGATCCCATGTTCCCATTGGCGGCGGCCTGCACATCCTCAGTAATGATTTTACCGAGCCACTGTTCCATTGAAGGGCAGGACGCTGTCATCGGAGGAGCCAATGCATTGGCCCTGACTGCTGCTGAGCTGGTTTTTACTGCAGCACAGCGAAAAAAAATTAGCGATGAATGCAGGTCCGTTTGATTATTTTTTTGCTTAACGTTAAAATCATGGTATATATCTAATGAATTTCCAAAATGTGCCGATAGGTATATATAAATAATTGATGGGGCACTTCATGCAGCGTATTTATCTCTTTTCGGATGCAACAGGAGAAACGGTAGAACGCGTAGTACGAGCCGCCCTGACACAGTTCAAGAACGTTGATGTAAAACTACACCGCATGAGCCGACTGCGAACCCGTGAGGATATCAGCCTCTCCCTTGATGAAGCGGCTAGACAACCAGGGGTAATATTTTACACCCTGGTTGACAATGAGTTGGCCCAGTATCTATATAACGAGGCAAATCGGCGCCAGCTTGAGGCAATAGACCTTATCACACCATTGCTGTTCAGATTGGCAAGCCTGCTCGGTATTCAGCCGCAGGAGGAACCGGGGCTGCTCTACCAGCTTAACAGTGAATACTATAAAAGAATGGAGGCGGTGGATTTTACCGTCAAACAGGACGACGGCCAGGAGCCCAGGAACCTTTACAAGGCGGATATTGTTCTTGTTGGAGTCTCAAGAACATCCAAAACGCCCTTGTCAATGTATCTTGCCCATAAGGGCTACAAGGTTGCAAATGTCCCGCTGGTCATGGGTATTGAGCCGCCGGCAGAGCTTTATCAGGTCGAAAACAGCAGGGTGGTGGGATTGATTATCGACACGAAAAGGTTGGTAGATATCCGCAGTGCGCGCCTGCGTAACATGAGACAGAGTCCACGCGGCAGCTATGCAGATTATCATGGTGTTGAGGAGGAATTGGCCTTTTGCCGGAAAATTTATCGTAAACATCCGGAGTGGCAGATTATCGACGTCACCAATAAATCAGTGGAGGAGTCAGCCGCAGAGATTTTGAAACGACACGAAACAGGTATTAAAGACTAGCTTTGGCAGAGTCGCTGAAAACAAAAAAATAAATTTGCACAAAGAGGGAGAAATCATGAGAATTCTGGTAGTGGAAGATGAAAAAAAGGTATTGAGTTTCATCAAGCGCGGTTTGGAAGAGGAGCAGTATGAAGTGATTACCGCCGGCGATGGTGAAGAAGGTCTGAGAATGGCCACTGAGAAAAGTTACGACCTGCTTATTCTCGACTGGATGCTCCCCAAGCTGGACGGACTGAGTGTGCTAAAAGAGCTGAAAAACCAGAAAAACAGTACTCCGGTGTTGATGCTTACCGCAAAAGACTCGGTTGAAGACATTGTCGCCGGTCTTGATTCAGGATCCGATGATTACCTGACTAAACCTTTTGCCTTCGCCGAGCTCCTGGCCAGGGTGAGAGCACTTTTGCGTCGCAGCGAACAAGATCGCGGTGCCGAGATCAGATTCAGCGATCTTCGTCTCGACCCGGTAACTCACAAGGTCTGGCGCAAGGATAAGGAAATCGATCTCACTGCTAAGGAATACGGGCTGCTTGAATACTTCATGCGCAACCCCCATGAGGTGCTGACCCGTACCATGATTGCGGAGCATGTTTGGGATTATACCTTTGACAGCTTTACCAACATCATCGATGTCTATGTAAACTACCTGCGGAAGAAAATTGATCGCGACGCAGACAAAAAGCTCATCCATACTGTAAGAGGCGTAGGTTACATACTGAAAGAGGAGGATTGATTAGTTGTTTTTCAAATCAATCCGTTTCACTTTAACACTCTGGTATGTGATTACATTAGCCGTAATACTCCTGTTGTTCAGTACGTTTATTTATCTGACCACCAGTAACCGGCTCAATGCAGAGGTTGATCGGGGGTTACTGGCCATTGCAGAGGCAGTGGCCAGCCCCACTCTCGAACCATTCCGCACTTCGGCCCCAACGGTAATCGACCAGATTCTGGAGGATTTTATCGGGCCGAAGGTAGCCGATAAATTCGTGCAAATCACCAATGCCCAGGGCAAGATCTTTGCCCATACCAAAAACCTGCAGCTTTTCTCCCTGCCGCTGGACAAAACCACCCGGCTTATGGCTGGCCTCGGTAGCAGTACATACCAGACCCACAGCGGCTTTAACCGTTATCCTCTCCGAATCATCACCATGCCGATCATGGAAAATGGCAGACTGGTCCAGGTTGTCCAGGTTGGAACCCTCCTCGATTACACCACTGATATCCTTGACAAGCTGCTGGTGATCTTCGCGATTTCCATCCCACTGTCGCTTTTTCTGCTCTGGTACGGTGGTTGGTTTCTCGCCGACCGCGCCTTGAAGCCGGTGGAACTGATTACCGCCAGTGCTCGCAAAATAAGTGCTGAAAATCTGGGACTACGACTGGAGGTGGTGAACCCCAATGACGAGATTGGGCAATTGGCCAGAACCTTTAACCTCACTTTGGACCGGCTGGAAAATGCCTTCAATCGAACCCGGCAATTTTCCACAGATGTTTCCCACGAATTGCGTACTCCGCTGACCATTCTGCGAGGTGAAACCGAAGTGGGACTTCGTTGGGGCGGTAACCCTGACGAATTCAAGAAGATTCTGAAAAGCAACATGGAAGAGATTAAAAGGATGTCGGACATTATTGGAAATCTGCTTGAACTGTCCCGGGCTGAAGAGGGTAAACTCGGGCTTGAATTAACATTGGTTGATCTGGAACAGCTGTTTGAAGACCTTTGTTCCCAGTTTAGGCTGCAGGCGCAAGAAAAGGATATTACCCTGACAGTTGCCGGAAGGGCTCTTCATGTGCATGGTGATGAGAAACGTTTGAACAAACTTTTTTTAAACCTTTTGGATAATGCCCTTAAATTTACCCCCAGTGGCGGTCAGGTACGTATTACGCTGGACCAGGATCCAAAATGGGCAAAGGTCTCGGTCACAGATACCGGGCCGGGAATTCCCATAGCTGACCTCCCCCATGTCTTTGAGCAGTTTTATCGTGTTGATAAGGCAAGGAATCGCAATGACGGCGGCAGCGGACTTGGCCTTTCCCAGGTAAGGTCTCTCAGTGAAGCCCACGGTGGTAGAGTCGAGCTTGTCTCTCCTCCTGGGAAAGGCTGCACCTTCACCGTCTTTCTCCCCCTCCCTACCGCCTGAATCCTTCTCAAAAATTCTTGCCAGAGGTTGACATCAGCGCCAGCGCTCATTATCTTAAGCAGAGTTTAAAACTCTCCAGGAGGTATGCATGCGCTATCGCCCACAACGACTGTTTTCATTTTTCATCTGTTCTCTGTCCATGACTGCCATGTTCAGTGGTATTGCCATGGCAAAACCAGCCATCCCTGATTTTGTCGATCTGGCAAAGAAACTGAAACCGACCGTAGTCAACATCAGCACTGCCAAAACCATCAAGCCGCAACGCCGGGCCCAACGGCCTTTCAACAGTCCCTATGGCAATGATCCATTTCAGGATTTTTTCGGTCGTTTTTTCGATGACTCGCAGCAGCACCCATATAAGCAGAATAGCCTTGGCTCGGGCTTCATCATCAGCGATGAAGGTTATATCATCACCAACAACCATGTGGTTGCCAATGCCGATGAAATCAAGGTCAAACTTTCCGATGGTCGTGAATTCAAAGGCGACGTCAAGGGAACCGATGAAAAGCTCGATCTGGCCCTGCTGAAAATCGACGCCAAGGACCATCTCCCGATAGCAACCCTTGGCGACAGTGACAGGATTGAGATCGGTGAATGGGTGATGGCCATCGGCAATCCTTTCGGTTTGTCGCAGACGGTAACCGCTGGAATTATAAGTGCCCAGGGGAGGGTGCTCGGCAGTGGTCCCTATGATGACTTTATCCAGACAGACGCGTCTATTAATCCAGGAAATTCGGGTGGGCCGCTCTTCAATGCCCAAGGGGAAGTAATCGGCATAAACACAGCCATCGTTTCCGGAGGACAGGGAATTGGCTTTGCCATTCCGGTAAACATGGCAAAGAACATCATCCCCATGCTGAAGGAAAAGGGCAAAGTAACACGGGGGTGGATCGGGGTCTCCATTCAGCCCATTACTCCTGAACTTGGCCAATCCTTTGGGCTGGACGGAGAAAAAGGGGCACTGGTCACAGAAGTGGTCAAGGATGGCCCGGCAGAAAAGGCCGGCATTAAGCCGGGAGACATCATCATGGAATTCAACGGCCGGCTCATCCACGAGATGAATGAGCTGCCGCGCGTCGTAGCTGCCATGCCCGTGGAGAAGAAGGTTCCTGTCAGGATCTTGCGGGAGGGTAAACCGCTGGAGGTTACCGTCAAAGTTGAGCAACTGAAGGACGGTGACGATGGGGATGTAACAGGGGCAAGCCAGGAGAAGCTAGGCCTAACAGTAAAGGAGTTGAATAAAGATCTTGCCGCCAGGCTGGGTATCAAAGAGAATAAGGGCATCGTCATAACCGATGTAAAGCAGGAAAGCAGCGCCGAACAGGCGGGGATGGCAAGAGGGGACATCATCCGTGAAATCAGCGGTGCCAGAATCAATACCCTTGATGATTATGAAAAGGCCGTGAACGGGCACAAGAAAGGGGCAATCATGCGCATGTTGCTGCGACGAGGTGAGATGTCTCTGTTTGCAGCCTTCAGGGTCGAATAGCGGGTTAAAACCGAGATTTCTCCGAATTAAAAGCTCCCACCTAAAAAAAACGGTGGGAGCTTTTAATTCGGCTCACCGCTGTAATTGCGCAGTAGTTCAAGAAAGTTATCCCCATAGCGCCCCAATTTATGAACACCTACCCCGTTTACCGCAAGTAACCCTTCCGCATCCAAAGGCCTGGCCGCCGCCATTTCCGTAAGTGTGGCATCACTGAAAACGACAAAGGGAGGCACGCCCCCCTCGTCTGCCAGTCGCTTGCGCAGACCTCGCAGTGCTTGAAAGAGACCCTGATCACACGCCGTCTCGCCTTTGGTCCGTGTCACTTTTTTGCCGGTAACGGCCTTGTGGCGGGGGCGTGCCAGAACCAGCCGCTCCTCGCCTCGTAGCAGGCTCCGTGCTGAAGAGCTTAACTTAAGAACTGAATAGGAGGCCATGTCCTGTTCAAGGTAGCCCAGGTGCACCAGTTGGCGAATGACGCTGCCCCACATGTCTGAGGAGAGGTCACGGCCGATGCCGTAGGTTGATAGTCGATCATGCCCCAGCGACTGAATGCGCTGGTTGTTGGCGCCACGAAGGACATCAATGACATGCCCCATACCGAAGCGCTGTCCGACGCGATAAACGCAGGAGAGCGCCTTTTGCGCCTCTTCCGTAGCATCATAGCGTTGTGGTGGATCGAGGCAAACGTCGCAATTACCGCAATCATGGTCAGTCAAAGCCCCGAAATAGCCAAGAAGCACCCGTCGCCTGCAGGTCACCGCTTCTGCATAACCGACCATGGCATTCAGTTTATGCAGCTCGATCCTTTTTTGCTCTGCATTGCTGCCGTTTTCGATCAAACCGCGGGCAATGGAAATATCCCCATAGCCGAAAAGCAGCAGTGCCTCCGCTGGCATTCCGTCACGTCCCGCACGGCCTGTCTTGTTGTACCTGCGTGGTGGCTATGTATGGACATAGGTGATTTGCCTTTAGAATCAGAGTGTTCGAGAATTTATAGAATGTCCATACAAAATGTCATTTTTCATGGTTGGATTGTTTGAATGTCCATACCATTTCAGCCGATTTTGGGGTCGCTACTTATTAAGCTTGGGCTGTGCTGCAACGAGATAAGTGCTGAACGGCTGGACCTAAATGAATGAACTCCTTCCGAGGGTAAAGCCGCTCCCATTGCTGAAAAATTAAATGCAACGGCTGCCTCTATTATCCGTTCCATGTAGCGATACTTCCAGTTGGCGGTCGGCCTGTTGCTCTTTGCCCAAAGTATGTTGACAGTTTTGTCTATTCACATTCTCCCCCTCACAACTTCGTCAAAAAGACCTAAAATCTCACCCTAAACAGATAATGTCTTACTATCAGACTGTCATACCCCAGTCTGACATGTGCGGTTATGACGTAAGCTAAAAAGGCAACATAAGGTGCCATCAGAAACGGATCACAAAATACGTTAGCACCCTGACCCATTGCCTCCTCCCCCCCCTCGTGTTAATATTAAATTGCTATAATCATTCCTGATGTAATTTATCGACGTGATTTTATGATTTGGGCCACTTATCTTTTTGTATCCGGACCTGCTATGGAAGTTAGCGATTCGCACCGAGTTCTCCGACGGCACCGACTCGGCAACAAAAGAAAATCTCAGTAAAAGGAGAAGAGTATGACTCAATATCGGCTCAAGCTTTTCATCACCGGGCATACTGTACGCTCCTCCCCAAGCCATCACAAACCTGCGCCGGATTTGTGAAAAGGAGTTGGGGACGGAATACGAACTGGTCATCATCGACGTCCAGGAACAGCCGCAGCTTGCCGAAGAGGACAAAAATCCTGGCTACGCCGACCTTGATAAAGGTGTTACCGCTACCGGTCAGACGGATCATCGGCGATCTCTCCGATACGAGCCAAGTCTTGCTGGGACTAGAGTTGCTCCACCAAGAATCACAAGGAGCGGAGGGATAAATGGAAACTACACCTGCAAGGCCCATTAAAAAACTCTTCACCTATATTCCAGGTTTCGATCAGATCGCCTGCGGCGGTCTGCCCAAACACCGAACTACCCTTGTTTCGGGGACCTCCGGCAGCGGCAAAACCGTTTTTGCTGCTCAGTTTCTTGCGGAAGGGATCAGGCAATCCGGGGAAAGCGGCGTGTTCGTCACCTTTGAAGAATCTCCCGTAGATATTCGTCACAATATGGCCACCATGGGCTGGGACATCGAGGCATGGGAAAGGGAAGGCAAGTGGATATTCGTGGACGCCTCCATTCAACCAGGGGATGACCCGGTGATAGCAGGCAGCTACAGCCTGGAGGCGCTTTCGGCCCGTATCCAATACGCGGTCAATACTTGCCATGCTAGTAGAGTTTCCATGGATGCGCTCGACGCCGTTTTCACTCAGTTGTCAGACCGTGCCACTATCCGACGGGAACTATTCCGGATTGCCACGGAACTGAAAACAATGCAGGTCACGTCAATCATGACTTCGGAACGGATCGAGGAACACGGTAAAGTCTCCCGTCATGGTGTTGAAGAATTCGTTACGGAAACGTCATCATCCTGCGCAACGTCCTGATAGAGGAAAGTGGCGGCGCACCGTGGAGATCCTCAAGTTCAGGGGCGCAGAACATAAAAAAGGAGAGCACCCTTTTACCGTTATCCACGGCCAAGGGTTAGTAGCAATTTCCCTCTCAGCCATCGAGCTGAAACAGAAGTCATCCGACATTCGAATCACCTCGGGGAACACCGAATTGGATAAGATGTGTCATGGAGGCTTCTTCCGGGATTCCATCATTCTTGTCTCCGGCAACACCGGTACCGGCAAGACCGTGATCACCTCTGAATTCCTCGCAGGCGGCTTGAGAGAAGGAGAACGGACTCTGCTTTTCGCCTTCGAAGAGAGCCGCGAGCAGTTGTTCCGCAACATAGGCGACATTGGGGTTGATTTTGATCAGCTGGAAAAGGAGGGACTGTTGAGGGTAGTTTGCGAATATCCCGAGGTCATGGGCCTGGAAGATCATCTGATCGAGTATGAATAAAGCAATCCAGGAATTCCGGCCTGCCCGGATTGCCGTTGACAGCATCTCCGCGTTGGAGCGGATCACCACCGAAAAGGGTTCCGGGAGTTCGTCATCAGCCTCGTTTCCGCCGTCAAGCATCAAGAGATATCCGGCCTCTTCACCTCCACCACGCCGACGCAGCTCGGAGGATCTACCATTACCGAAGCCCATATCTCCGCCACCACCGACTCGATCATACTGCTGCGTAATGTCGAGATGAATGGCAGAATGCGACGCGGGATAACAGTCCTCAAGATGCGCGGTTCCCAGCACGACAAGGATATACGTGAATTCTCCATCGACGGTATGGGGATGCATATCGGCGATCCATTCCGCAATATCGGCGGCATCCTGGCGGGCCAACCGATTCGATTGGATCGGATGAGTACAATCCGCTAAAGGAGAATGGGGCAAGAAAGAGGTGTAACAGCCCTGCCCATCGCTAAAGCACGAGGAGTCATTGATGACAGTCGATGATTCGAAGCTGAAAGAACTGATTCAACAACGGACACTGGAGTTAAAGGCCAGTGAAGCGCGATTCCATAATGTGGTAGACATTAGTACCGACGGCATCATCATCGTTGACCGTTTTGGCACGATCCTTTTTTGCAATCCGGCGGCAATTTCTCTTTTTGGCCGCAAGGAGGGAACACTCCTGGGAGAGCAGTTCGGCTTCCCAATTGTCGCGGGCGCGACTACAGAACTGGATATCGCCAATAATAAATGGAAAGGAACGGTTGCCGAGATGAAGGTTGTCGCTACGGAGTGGGAAGGAAAACCCGCTTATCTTGCAAACCTCCGTGACATTACCGAACGGATTTTTTCAGAGTTGGAGATCAAAAAGCTCAACATGAACCTGGCAGAGAAGGCTGATGAACTGAAGACTGCCAACCTGGAACTGGAGGCATTCAATCATACGGTTGCCCATGATCTGCGCCAACCGCTGAACGTCCTGAGCCAACACTGTCAGTTAATTAAGATTAAGTGGGGTGGCCAAATCCAGGATGAATGCCTGGGTATGTCGAGGGGGCCTACGCCACCACCTTGCGGATGAATAAGCTCATAGGGTCGCTGCTCGAATTTCTCGCGACTGGCTAACATCGAAGCGCATCGCGAAATGGTGGACTATCTGCTCTGGCGCATGAAGTGGCTAAGGAGTTGAAACAAACCCAGCCCGAGCGACATGTGGATTTTCGTATCGCTGAGGGTATTACGGCCAACGCTGACGTGAACTTGCTGCGGGTGGTCCTGGACAATCTCATCGGAAATGCCTGGAAATACACCGACATCCGGGATGAGGCGATAATCGAATTCGGCATGGCAGATACCGACGGGAAGCCGGTTTATTTCGTTCGTGACAACGGACCCGGATTCGATCAGGGCATACGCGGGTAAGCTCTTTGTCCCATTTCAGCAACTTCCGGGTGCTGAGAAGAATAAAGGCTTCGGCATCGGTCTGGCTACGGTGGAACGGATCATCCGACGACATGGCGGCAAGGTTTGGGCGGAGGGCGAACCGGAAAAGGGGGCGTGCTTCTACTTTACCTTGGCAGCGGGCAATGTCTCCAATGGCTTGTAACATAGCGATTTCCCAACTTTATTGTTTAAGAGACTCATTAGTACTGTAGCGGCTTCCCATCTTTATTTTTATAGATGCTTTCGCCAGACATCGATAACAGCCTAATATTCTTTGTTCGTCACTTTCAAACTTTATTACTTCCC
>CAWAFF010000047.1:0-16207 GCA_963780945.1 uncultured delta proteobacterium
GATATGGTTGGCTGCTACAGCATTTTCCTTATGGCTTGCTAGTAGTACGACGGCTTTGATAGTTGCAGGAGGGTTGTTCGGGGGTATTTTATTCGGGCCAGCGGGGGCAGTTATAGGTGCTGTCTTGACTGTGGTTCTTATTGTGGCTATTCAGGTCGCCTTATTTTTCCTTGTCGATTACCTTATTGGAAAAGTGCTGTCCTGGCTTAAAGAACTGGATCGGAGGTGTTTTGCAGCTACTACTAGTAAACTTAATCCTTCGCGATTGGAAATTGAGTATGGCTAAAAACATAACGACAAGATACTCATTTTTTTACATATCAGCGGCTTTTGCATTTTTGCTTGTAATACCCGTGGGCGCCTATCTTTTGTTTTCCCGCTTTCAGTTGTTGCATTCACGGGCGTTGTTTTCTTCCATCGCGGCATGGAGCGGAATTGTCTTCTTGGCCTGGTTGGGGGGGTATTTTTCATGGCCATGTCAGTATCCTGGAATACTCAAATGGATGAAAGATTTCGGGCTATGGGCTTTTCATCTAAGCAACGCATGCAGGTAATATGGAATTCGGCCATATTACCTGCATGCATAGGTTGCCTAATGACTATCTTCACGCTGCTTGAGCATTCCCGTGCCCATGAAGAATTTATGGCCATTCGAATGCTTGTACTCGGAGTTGGTTTTATTCCTCTAACAGTTTACGGTTTATTAAGGGCTTGGCAGCATTCCAAAAGTGTTGAAACCCATATGCCGTTTATATCCAGAATATTTCCTGGGTATATAGTACAAAATGGTGGCCGGCGGTTGTTATCATAATGAGCTTTCTTTTAACACCTTTTATTGCTGCTGCAATGGTGGTAGGGCAAATCCGCAGGCTGAAACCTCCTTATTCATTTCTCTTCTCCGGAATTGTACTGGTATATGGAGCGCTTGTGACCTTTGCAGCGGGACCTTTAGCAATGCCGATGAAGAAAGGCAATTCAGCTGGGAATCAGGCAGCTGCTTTGTATTTTCTACTCTCTTTATTCTCCTCGGTTTTTTACATCTTATTCATACGCGCTATTACGCTTTTCAAGGAATGGCAAAATGAAAAAAATTAAGTTCTGTATGGTAGTTTTTTTGCTGGCTATTGCCTCCTCTTCTTTCGCGTCGGTTCAATCGAGTATTAACAGCGCATTAAACTATCTAAAGATTACTCAGCTCGATAATGGGAGGTGGGCAGGTACTGAAACGACTGACTTTTATAATACGTTTTCAGTAATGGAGGCTTTTACTCAGCTTGGTGTAAATGATGAAGCCAGTAAGGCAGGTCTGCAGTGGATACAAAATTTTGATTCGCAAAATTCCGATTATCTTGCGAAAAGAATAATTGTAAAATTTACCATGCCTGCCTGATTATATCCCTGATCCTTTCCATCCTTGTTGCTTCGATTGATAATAACTACCAGGGATGGGGAATTGAAACCTCATTTAGTAGTGACATTTCTGATACTGTTTTTGCACTCCAGGCAGCCAGAAAAATTAATTATTCAGAACAACGGATTATTTCATCCGCCTTGGCCTATCTCCTCTCTGCCCAGAACCCCGATGGCGGTTGGGGATTCTATCAGGGTGACACGGGCAACGTATACGTAACTTCCCTCGTCCTCAGCACCCTTTCGCAATTCAAGACCGTTTATAACCTTCAAACTCCCATTAACAATGCCGCTACCTGGCTCCTCACTAAGCAGAATGTCGACGGCGGGTTTGGCTCCAGTCCCTCGACGGTTTACGAAAGCGCCTTGGCGTTTATTGCTTTGCACGAAAGCGGCCTGCCTCAATCCCAGTCTTTGCAGAATGCCATTGGTTACATCAACTCCACACAGAATGTTAATGGCTCCTGGAATGACGATCCCTACTCTACGGCACTGGCTCTTCGTGCCCTTAGCAATGTGAAAGCCAATCTTGTTCTCTCTTCAGCATCCATTTCATATGCCCCTGTGGTCTCTATGGTAAATGCTGCCGTGACTGTGACGGCACAGGTGCAAAATACCGGACTTGAAGATTCAGTGTCCACATCGGTCCGATTTTTTGATGGTGACCCAGCTGCGGGGGGCGTTTTAATCGGAGATGCATTGTTGCCTGGAATTGCAAAGGGTGGCAGTGCATCGATATCCATCGAATGGTCACCTTCCATGGTAGGCTCTCACAACATTTTTGTTGCTGTCGATCCCGCAAGTGTGGTTGCGGAGTTTAACGAAATCGATAATGCTGCTGTCAAACAGATAGCCGTTTACGACAGGATAGATCTCAAGCTTTTCCAGACAACGTTCGTTCCTGATCTCCCTGCCCCCGGACAACCGGTGGATGTGCAGGTAAACCTCGCCAACATCGGCGGGCAGCCGGCTACAAATGTAGTCGTCCGTCTTATGGTTGATGGTGCAGCTTATGGTGAAAAAGTCATCGAGAATCTGGGAAGTCTTCAGGGGCAAACAGTTGTCTTCACACTGCAAAACCTGGCCATGGGGACACACCAGATTGCGGCGGTTGTGGATCCGGACAATGTTATTGACGAAGGAGATGAAGGTAACAATAACATTTCTCAGCCTGTGGATGTTAAAGAGCGGATCGACCTTATTGCGAGCGGCGCCGGCATTCATTTTAACAACAGCAGCCCGAAAGAGGGAGAGACTGTATACATGGCTGCCGTTGTTCAGAATGGCAGAGAAAGTGCGGCAAGTGACGTCGTAGCAAGGTTTTACGATGGTGATCCCGCAGCCGGGGGGATGCAGGTCGGTGCAGATCAGATTATAGCAGTCATCCCTGGAAAGGGTACGGGCGCAACCGAATGGATTCCATTTGCCACCACGGGAAAAGCAGGAAGGCACGTGATGTATCTTGTTGTGGACCCGCTGGATACCATTGCCGAGACTGACGAGACGAACAATATTGCCATCAACTCCTTCAGCGTTGCCGGCAGAGCGAACCTGATAGTTCAGGACATCCAGTTTACGCCTTTGTCGCCGGAAGAGGGCGACTCAGCTCAGGTCAAGGCTGTGCTGAAGAATGTGGGGTCAGTGCAATCAGCAGCAACCAAGGTAAAAATATATGCTGGTGATCCTGCAAACGGCGGAGAGCAGATTGGAATTGATCAAAGCATTGGGACGCTCAATCCCGGCCTTACCCTTACCACGGCGAACGTTGCTTTTACAACGACCGAAAAGGTAGGGGCAAATGAAATTTTTGCCGTCGTTGACCCAGCAGACGCTATTGAAGAAATAAGCGAGTCTGACAATACCCTCAGTAAAACACTGACCGTCAAGGCATCAACGAGGCCGGACCTCAAAATATCTTCTTCGGATATCTCATTCGGACCACTGAATCCCGTAACCGGTGGCACTGTTACTGTTTCCGCCCTGATACACAATCTGCGAAACACCCCTGCTTCGAATATAACCGTCAGCTTTTACAATGGGAATCCTGTGGCGGGGGGGATTCTGCTGGGGTCAACTTCACTTCCCGGAATCGCAGGAATGGGAGAGGAGAGGGTGGAGATCAACTGGGGGCTCAACGGCATTTCCGGAAAACATCTGATTTATGTAAAAGTGGATCCGAGCAACTCCATTCCAGAAACCAACGAAGCAAATAACGAAGCTTCTGCTGCGGTCAAAGTAGGCTTGCCCCAGGAGGCCGCGCCGCTGAATCTGACCGCAACTCCTGTAACCCCAATGGATATCCAGATAGCATGGCAACCCAGCCCCAATGCCGCTGATTATGGAGTAGCCGGCTATAACCTATACCGAAACAATACTCTGCTCAACGGCATAAGGGATATTGCAAAGGAAGGAACAGCTTCGGCAAGTTCCGTTTATTCCAATTCCGCCTCTTATGATGCTAGCAAGGCAGTTGACGGTAATATAAACACTTCCTGGTACGCCGCTTATAACACGGCATTGCCTCAATGGTGGGAGGAAGACTTCTCCTTACCAAGGAAAATACGAAAAGTCGCCGTTTACTGGAATGCATCATACTATGCCAAGGATTTTCAAATTCAGACATGGGATGGTGCACAATGGGTCACCCAGTCAACTATTACCGGTAATACCAAGGAAATAACTGTTCATGATTTTTCTTCTGCCATAACCACCGAGAAAATTCGCATCCATATTACCGTTTCTAACTCTGCGTACTACCCTGCAATCATTAGAGAGGTTGATGTTTATGAAGAAAGAATTGCAGATGGGGACATATACGATGACAAAAGTCTTGGCGCCGGTTCGTATTCCTATTATGCAACTGCCGTAAACACTGATGGTGCCGAAAGTCTTCCTTCCAATACTGCCTTTGTTTCGCTGGGGGATAACTCGGCCCCCGCTGCTCCCACCGGCATGACAGCAACCGTCAACGGGTTCACCATCAGTACTGCCTGGAATGCCAACAGTGAAACGGATCTAAGCGGTTACCGAATCTATCGCGACGGCTTGAATGTCGCTCACAGGGGAAGAAGCACAACCATCCTCGGAAGCAACGGGGCTTCCCATGATTCCGTGATCGACGGCAACACCGGGACCAACGGTTACACCCAATTGGATACAAGCCCGTCGGGAACGATAACCGTCGTGCTTCCCAGGCTGTATGACATAAACAAGATAAAGCTCCTTCTCCACAGTGGCGGAGACAACAGATTCTATCGCTATCGCATAGAATCTTCAGCGGACGGCACAACCTGGTCGAGCATTTCGGACAAGACGTCCGGCGAGTGGCGAGGATGGCAGGAAGAGACCTTTGCCCAGCCACTCAGGGTCAGATATTTCAGAATCACCGGAACCTTCTGTTCTGCAGAGAATCTGTTCAGGGTAGCCGAATTCGAAGCATACACCTCCGAACTTGCCCAGCAGACCCTGGACACACAAAGTACCTTATCAGTTGCCGTTTCCAATTACACCAGCTTCTATGAGTATATATATGACTGGAATGTGAACTCAAGGCAGCCGAGAAAGTTTGTTTTTTCAGAATTCAACACCGACGAAAAGGATATGCTGAATATCTACGACAAGGACACCAATCTCCTGCTTGCCAGCTATTCCGGCAATCTCAAAAATTTTGTGACGCCGCTTCTTACTGCCGCAAACTATCGATTCCAGTTCATTGCCGATTACGATGGCATGGGGAGCGGGTTCAAGATTTCGCACTATATCGTTCCGGGAAAGCAGACTGGCAGGACTTTCTCCGAAACGATCTATCCGAATGGAAGTTATGCTTATGCCATAACTGCTCTTGATACTACGGGCAATGAAAGCGAACTCTCACTTGCAGCAACTGTCGTTATCGCCGATCACACTGCCCCGGCGGTGCCGCGAAATTTGACAGCAAAAGCTGGAAACAGGGTGGTGGACCTTTCCTGGACGAACAATACGGAACTGGACCTGGTAGGGTACAACCTTTATCGCAATGATGAAACTGCTCCGCTGAACGGCTCACAGCCTCTGAAAGGCAATACCTATCAGGACCTGAATGTTGTGAATCTTTCAACCTATGCCTATCGTATTACGGCTGTTGATTTGAACGGCAATGAAAGTCTTAAATCCGCTCAGGTTGTTGCGGTGCCGACCGGGATCGATCTTACGGCGAACCAGTCCGAAACGGCAGTGGACCTTTTTATATTCCCCTTGAAACCGACCATATTCGATACTGCGACCATTACCGCACTGGTTCGCAATGCAGGGACCGATACCGTTGGTAATGTCAATGTCTCATTCTATGACGGGGACCCGGTCGCGGGCGGAAGGCTTTTGGGAACCTCTTCAGTTGCCGGGGATCTCAACGAGAACGAGACCCAGTTGGCTCAGCTAACGTGGGACCTGAAGGATGCCGAAGGTGTTCATACCATTTATGCCATCATTGATCCGAGCAGCGAAATTCCAGAACTGAATGAAGCAAACAATAAGATATACAAATCCGTTACCGTTGCCACGAATCCGGTTATCACCGCCGAAGTGAACACCGTTGGCTCAAGTTCCTTCCCCACCATAGAGGCGAAGGTCAGGGTGCGTGATTACAACGACAACGGAATTTTCGGCCTCAACGAAAACAATTTCACCGTAACAGAAGAGGGGGGCAATGTATCGCCCATTACCGTAACGGCTCTGACTGACCCGCAAAAGAGAATTCCCAAAGTCGACGTTGCTTTTGTCGTCGACACCTCGGGAAGCATGAGCGAGGAATGGCAGACGGTATGCGGTGTCATTGACGACATCGTGTCTCTGCTCAGTGCCCAGGGGATCGATCTCTCATATACTATTTTCGGCCTTGCCCACAAATATTCAGCGCAGGACTGCTCTACCATTCTGTCACAGGTCATATACAACAACACCATTCGGTCTGCTGCTGAAGAAGACTGGGGGCCCGGCACGACTTGGGCGGCACAGAAATACCCATGGCGCGAAGGCGCTGCTCGAATCATCATCCCCATTAGCGATGAAAATGCCTTTAATGGCACCTCGGAGACGCAGGAAGACCTGAATTCAATTCAGGAAGCTATTCAGGCGAGCGTGGCGAATGAAGTCATTGTCTACCCGTTTTATTCATATGTCAGCGGTACCCAGCTCTATCCAGGGGTTAAAGAGGAAGCCGAAGCGCTTGCCGCTGGTACTGGCGGGATGGCATTTCTATTCAAGGATTCCAACCAGATTATCAATGAGATCGTCAAGGCGGCAAAGAGGTCGGTCAGTGATTACCTCATAACCTATAGCACTCCTAATACTGCTAAAGACGGTACTCAGAGGGCAGTTGAGGTCAATGCCTTCTATGGCATAGCTTCAGGTAAGGGGAGTGGCAGCTACAAAGCACCTCTTGATGCCATGTCTGATTTGTCATTCAAATCCATAGCTTTCTCCAATGATGCTCCCCTTCCTGGAGAGTCGGTCGCTGTTACCGCTCAAATTACAAACCTTGGTGGGGAAGGTTCCCAAAATGTGCTGGTGCGTTTCTACGACGGAGAGCCCTCCTATGGAACACAGCTTGGAGACGATCAGCTGATTTCCAGCCTACCTCCGGCGGCAACTGCAATCCTTACGGCAACCTGGACCGCCACGGCAGGTACCCACCAGGTTTTTGCCGTTATCGATCCTCTAAACAAAATTGCTGAGAGCAATGAGAACAACAACAGGCTTTCCCGTGCGGCAAACGTTCCAGGCACAGTGCTTCCTGAGCTTGGAATTAACCGGAACGACATCACATTTTCAAAACCTTTGCCGATCAAAGGTGAGACAATCATGGTCAGCGCCGTCATCCACAATACCGGTGCGGATGCCGGTAATGTGCTGGTCTTTACCTACCTGGGCAATCCGGCGGATGGAGGGGTGCAGATAGGCTCCGCAATCATACCGAGTCTTCCGGCAAACAGTTCTGCGGTTGTGCAAACCCCCTGGCCTGTCCACAAACCGGCAGGGAATTACGATGTTTATGTGTGGATTGACCCGTATCAGGCAGTTGATGAAGGAAACAAAAACGATAATGAAGCATTTGCCTCAATTGAGGTAACGGAGAAAAAACTTACGGTGGCGGTATCTGCTGACAAACCAGAGTACCAGGCTGATTCAGACGCGGTGATCACGGTTTCCATTCGCAACAATGAAACCGTTTCCTGGTCCGGTACCGGAGAGCTTTTCATAGAAGACGGAAATGGAAACGTCGTAGCACATCCGGCAACATTTCCGGTGGTTGATCTCAAACCTGCCGGATTGATCGACTGGAATTATCGCATGCCAATAACGGTTACGGCTGGATGGAACATGAAAAACAGCCTCGGCCAAGTCGCGATCGATTTCAACGTCGTCAAGCAGCAGTTGGGAATAGCCGATAAAACCATCGATCACAACTCCATCAGGGTCCAGGAGCTCGATGCCGATGGCAACATCGGCGCGGAAAAGCAGGCAAAAGCCACTTTCGAGACAGAGAATGCTGCAAAGGTAACGTGGCTACTGGATGGCGCCACCGCAAAGGATGCCGTGAGGTATTTCAGTATCTACTTCGACACGACCGATGCTGCAAAAGCGCCTTCAGCCAATATAAATTTGCCCGCAACAGGCAGTCTGATCGCCTTCAGCGATGACACCGGCAAAATTTATATTGCCGAGAACAATAGTGACGGCACCTTCGGCTCGGCTACACTTATCGAAGACGTTTCTACATCCACCGATAATACCCGAGGAGTCACTCTGAACGATTTCAACGGCGACGGATTCCTCGATATCATCACCGGTTCCGGTTACAGCGGTGACATCTATTACTATCAGAACAAGGGAGATGGTACCAATACCTTCCTTCCTAAAACCAAGATTAGCGCCATTACTGCTGGAAGCTACATAATGGATCTCGTGACTGCCGATTTCAACAGAGACGGCAAGAACGATTTAGTGATAAGCGGCAATACCGGAATTCTTTATCTGTATACCGGTAACGGGGATGGCTCCTTCGTCCAGTCATCGGTTCCTGCGCCATCGGGAACTCATTATTTCAGAGGAAAAGCTGCCAAAGATGTCAACGGCGATGGGAAAATGGATCTTGTCGTAGGCGATTCCTATGGTCAGACCTATCTCTACAAAGGTAACGGCGACGGAACATTTGTATCGCCGGTTTCCATCGGCAGCACGGGGACTGAGGCCTACGGGATCGCTGCGGAAGATTTCGACCAAGACGGAGATATAGACGTGATTGCCAATAAAGGGGGTTCTGGTGACAGCTATATCCTTAAGGGGAGCGGCGATGGGTCATTTGCCGCCCCGATCCTTATCCCTTCTCTCGATACCAACAACTATACGGCGTACAAATCAGGCGATTTCAATGGTGATGGTAATCCCGATATAATTGCCGCCACTAATTCCACAAGAACCATAGAATTCTATTCCGGGAAAGGGGACGGCACATTCGGTCCAAAGACGATCATTGCCACCCTAGCCGGCAATACCCTCGGCATCAGCGCTTCTCCGGCCTTGCCTGTGGTTTTTCCGGCATCGGGAACATCCGAACAAGTCCCTTACCAAGCCTTCACCTATACCTGGAATACCGGGACAACTCCCTTCGGTTCTTACCAAGCACATGCCGTGTTTACGGAGGGAGCAGGAGTTGTGGCGGAAGGGAAAGCTGTCTTGTCGATAATCCCTGACATAAACATCACTACGGGAGTCGTGTCTGACAAAATAGCCTATGATTACCACGAGAGTGTGATGCTGACCTCGTCAGTATCAAGCTTCAGCAAAAATGCTGTTCTTGAGAACCTTACAACACAGCTTACGATACGCAACCAGTTGGCGCAGGTTCTTTTCACAGATGAAAAACCGCTCCTGAGCCTTATTCCCGGGCAGCTCGTACAGTTCAACACCTATTGGAATACAGTCACCATCCCTGCGGGAGATTATACGGTTACCCTCGATGTGCGGAATTCGGCAGGGACTTTGCTTTCTTCAAGCGCGGCATTCATAAGGATAAACGAACCGGCAAGGCCTTCCGCGCTTCTCAAAGGCTCCATTTCAGTGGATAAACAGATTCTCTTAAAGGGGGAGCCAGTTACGATCAATTGCAGCATTATCAATGCCGGTAACAAGGATCTTCCCGAAATTGATCTGTCAGTCCTGACGGTACACGTGGTACAACAGACCCCCTATGACACCTTCACCGGTCAAGCGTCGCTTACTGTGGGGGAAACCTATGCCAATGTTCATCAGCTGGATACGAGCGCTTACAGCGCCAAAGACTATTTGGTGATTTTGAGAGCGAGCATTTCGGGAGTAGAGGAGACGCTGGCAAGCACCTATTTCAGGGTAGAGGGGGCGCCTTCGGCACCGTCTCTTAATTGGCCGGGTCATGCACAGGATATTGAAACCGTCACTCCTGCACTGGCGGTCAATAATGCATCCGATCCCAACGATGACAAGCTTACCTACCAGTTCGAACTCTATACTGACAGCATACTTACCAATTTAATTGCTTCATCGGAAATGCTTGCAGAAGGGAAAGGGGTTACATCCTGGCTGGTACCATTGCCCCTTGAGGAAAATGGCACCTATTACTGGAGGGTCAGGGCCTATGACGGAATCCTGTATGGGGAGTGGATGCCCCCTGCCACCTTCAGGGTGAACCTGCTGAACGATCCTCCCACAGCGCCAACCCTGTCGAGTCCTGCCGTGGGGGCGGCGGTCGATATGGTGAATCCTGCTCTGGTGGTGAATAATGCCACTGATCCAGACAGCAGCAGCCTCACCTACAACTTTGTGGTGGCAAAAGACGCTGCCTTTACAGACATAGTTTCCTCAACGACCGGGGTTTTTGAAGGGAGCGGTACGACTGCATGGTTGGTGCCGGTGCCTCTTGCCGAAAACACAGTTTATTACTGGAAAGCTCAGGCGGACGACTGGCTTGTCGAGGGGCCATGGATGCCGACGGCCCAATTCTTTGTCAATACTGCCAACGACGCACCTTCAGCACCGAACATTATCGCTCCGGCCACTGGCTCGGAAATAACCACTCTGAATACGACTGTTACCCTGGCAAACAGCACCGACTTAGATTCATCGTCCCTTACCTATGTAGTCGAAGTGGACACGGCCGACACCTTCAACACACCGGGGCTTCTCGATTCCGGGAGCATTCCGCAAGGGGAATTTGCAACCTTCTGGCATCTGGAAGGGCTGAAAGACAACACTCTCTATCATGTACGTGCGAAAGCCAGTGACGGCATGGCAGAAAGTTCCTGGTCGCAGGTCACCACCTTCTTCGTCAACACAGCAAATGATACACCTACAGTGCCGATTC
This sequence comes from uncultured delta proteobacterium, assembly GCA_963780945.1. Classification (GTDB taxonomy): domain Bacteria; phylum Desulfobacterota; class Desulfuromonadia; order Geobacterales; family Geobacteraceae; genus Geotalea. The sequence continues at coordinate 10,787 of CAWAFF010000047.1, forward strand.
TGGCCAATCCATCCAATGGAGCGGGAATAACCACCTTTACCCCTGCCCTTGCAGTTCACAATTCACTTGATGCCGATAGGGATACTCTCACCTATGAATTCGAGGTTTACGAAGACGCGGCCAAGACAAATCTTGTTTCTTTGGGCACTGTAACGGAAGGACTCCAGATGACCTCCTGGACCGTTTCCGTAACCTTGGCTGAGAACAAGACGTATTACTGGCGAGCAAGGGCCTACGATGGAGAACTCTACAGCGGCTGGATGCCGGCTGCATTCTTTATGGTCAATACAGCCAATGACGCACCGGGAGCTCCGACCCTTAGGGCGCCTGCTCAAGGTAGCAGCGTCGATAACCTCTATCCCGCTCTGGTAGTCAATAACGCTGTTGATCCCGATAGCGATTCACTGACCTACGATTTCGAAATTTATGCCAATGGAGTACTTGTCGCGACCGCAAATGCTGTCCCTCAGGATCCGTCAGGTATCACTCCAGTGGTATTGAATGCAGCTCTGGAAGACAATATGACATACACTTGGAGGGCTAGAGCCTTTGATGGCGATCGGTATGGGGCCTGGATGAATATGGCTACTTTTACCGTCCATTTGGCAATCCAAAAAATCGTATCCACCATTGATTTCGACCCTAATACCCTTGACCAGAACAGCAAGGGAGCATGGGTGACGGTGTACATAGAGCTTCCTTACGGGTACAGCGTCAATGATATCAACGTACCATCCATACTCCTTGAAGGATCATTACCGGCCGAACCTAAGCCTTACAATATCGGCGACTATGACAAGGATGGGATACCTGATCTGATGGTGAAATTCAGAAGGAGCAATGTAATTGATCTGCTGTCGGCAGGGGACAATGTTCTTGTTCATGTGAAAGGGACCGTTGGTGCGGTTCCTTTTGAAGGGATCGATATTATCCGAGTGATTCATTAGGATCGGACAGCCCCGCATATAATTTGAATGCAGATGCGGCGGGTCCGCATTCAAGGTGGTCGGGATTGTGAAACCCTGATAGGTGAAATAAGCAAATGTCCCTCTGTTTTTGTGGTAACATTCTCACCTCCCGACAAAGAAGGCTTATGGTTCATAATGGGAAATTGATATTACTGTCAACCTTGCCAACATTGCTCGCAATTTTGAGCGAGAAAAAGACCCATTCTATCGTTCGGCTTTGTGGATCAGGTAATGCAGACTGGTGAAGGCGTCTACCTCCTGCGGATAAAGCCAAGCCGTTTATTTATTTCTCTGCGGAACCCAATGACTATGATTTCGGTGATGCCGTTCGGAGATAAAATATCTGAAGAGGTCAGTAAAGTCCTAGTGTTGACTGATGCAGATGAAGGAAAGGTGACTTACGGGTGACGCCGAAGGTGCTTTCAGACTGGAAAATTTCCGAAAATGAGGCAAAAACATAGCTCGCAAAACATGAACTAACTCTTGAGGGCAAAAAAAATGGAAGTAAGAGAGACTGCGGGCATGAAATTGAGAATGGTTCCAATTACTACAGAGCTCAAGGCATTCCATTATCTTTGCCTGAAATTTCAAGAGTTGTAACTACATATTAGTATGGCCTGTAATTGCTGTAATTCCAAGCAGGAACTTTATTTAAGTGCTTTCCGAGAAGGATACGGACCTGCTTTGCCCAGAGCTGGAGGAGCAGCAGATTAAAAATGTAAGAACTTCATTGCCGAGTTTTTAGGAAAACGATTAGAAACGTAAGGACTTTATTGTCCATGTACGGACTTTATTGTCTGGCGACAGTTGTGGTGGTGGTGGTGATTACTGCTCCATTCCAAAGCGTTTCATTTTTTCCACCAGGGTTGTTCTGTTAAGCTTGAGCATTGCTGCCGCCCTTGCTTTTACCCCTTTTGCCAGCATCAGGGCTTCAGCAATCATCTTTCTTTCAATGTCACTGATCGTTTTTGCCAGGTCAACTCCATTTTCCGTAACCTTGGTGGAAGACTCTTCCCGTTGGCCGTAGGCTCTGCCCACGTTTGACGGCAGGTCCTTGAGGGTGATGAGGTCACCTTCTGTGAGAGCCACTACCCGTTCTATTACGTTTTCCAGCTCCCTGACATTGCCCGGCCAGTGATAAAGCTCCAGTGCTTCCCAGGCATCTTTATCGATGCTCATGACAGAGCGCTTCATTTCCCGACAATTCTTTGCCAGAAAATGTCTGATCAATGGGAAGATATCTTCTGTTCTTTGCCGAAGGGGGGAAGGGTGATGGGGATTACATTGAGGCGGTAGAAAAGGTCCTCCCGGAATGCCCCACGTTTGATCTCTTCTTCAAGATCAACGTTAGTGGCGGAAATGACCCTCGTGTCCAGTTTTATCGTTTTATTGGAGCCAACCTTTTCCACTTCCTGTTCCTGGAGCACGCGCAACAGCTTCGTCTGCAGGTGCATGGGCAGGGTTGATATCTCATCAAGGAATATAGTGCCATGGTTGGCAGCCTCGAACTTGCCGACCTTGTCCTTGATCGCCCCGGTAAACGACCCCTTGGTATGGCCGAACAACTCGCTTTCCAGGAGGTTTTCCGGGATTGCCGAGCAGTTGATGGCAATGAAAGGCTTGTCCTGGCGAGCCCCGTTAAAATGGACCGCCTTGGCTACCAGTTCCTTGCCAGTGCCGGACTCGCCAAGTATGAGGACGGTGGAGTCGGTCTTGATGATCCTTTTCATTCTGGAAAAAACCTGCTGCATCGCCTCCGAATTGCCGATGATGTTGGCAAACTCATATCTGTCCCGCAGTTGCTCTTTCAGGTAAACGTTTTCGTTTACCAGCCGATGTTTTTCCACGGCCTTATCGATTATGATCCGCAACTCTTCGATGTTCAGCGGCTTGGTGATGTAATCATAGGCACCTTCCTTCATGGCCTTGACCGCGGTCTCGGCCGAAGCGTGGCCTGTGATGAGGATGACCTCGGTAGACGGGGAGGCATCTTTTACCTTCTTCAGGATGTCTAAGCCGTTGATGTCGGGAAGAAATAGATCGGTAATGACGATGTCAAACCGTTCGCTTTTCATGAGCTGCAGCCCTTCCGTTCCGGAACCGCTTCCCTTGATGGTAAAGCTGGCACCTTTCAGCAGAAGTAACAGCGCCTCTCGGCTTGGCCTTTCGTCCTCTATGAGCAGTATTTTAATGCGTTCTTTCATCGGAAAGCTCCCAAGTTATGAACATTTAACATGTTCGAGCCAAATTGGCAAGGCGATTGACGTGGCCAGGGCACCCAGTATACTGTTTTTGATATCCTGGAGGAGTAACAGTGTACCGTTTATTGCTAGCCTGGCTGTTTATCCTGATCTGCTGCCTTCCATCGAGCGCCTCCAGAGGGATTGTCCGCAGCATTTCCCTCAGTGGACCGATAACGCCGGTTACTGCCGATTATCTGAAACGGAATCTGGTGGAGGCACAGGCCGGTAAGGAAAAACTGGTGTTGGTTGTAATGGATACTCCCGGTGGGCTTGATACCGCCATGCGTGATAGCGTCAAATCCATTATGTCAAGTCCTGTGCCGGTTGCTGTTTATGTTGGGCCGGGGGGTGCGCGTGCAGCTTCTGCCGGCGCGGTAATCGCCCTGTCCGCTGATATTTGTGCCATGGCCCCCGGTACTAATATCGGTGCCGCACATCCGGTGACCATGGGTGAGAAGCCTGACAAGATAATGCTGGACAAGCTTTTGAATGATGCGGAAGCTTATGTTGACGGAATCGCAAACAAAAGGGGGCGAAACGGTACCTTGGCTAAAAAGATGGTGCGAGAGAGTCTTTCCTTGTCGGCCGAAAAGGCACTGGAAGGCAATATAATCGATCTGATAGCGGTGGACCAGACGGAGTTGTTGGGGAAGCTTGATGGTCATAAAATCAACCGTAATGGAAAGGAGCTGATTCTGGATTTGGCTGGTGCTGAAGTTCGGGATCACGGCATGGTGACGAGGGAAAAAATTCTTCATGTCATCAGTGATCCCAATGTGGCGTATGTGCTGATGATGTTGGGTATTCTCGGCCTCTTTTTCGAGCTCTCCAATCCGGGTGTCATTCTTCCAGGAGTTATCGGCGGTATTTCGCTTATACTAGCCTTCTTTGCTTTTCAAACGCTTCCGGTAAATTATGCCGGGATCCTCCTGATTTTGCTGGCGCTCGTTCTATTCATTGCTGAAATAAAGATCATTTCCCATGGGATGTTGACGGTTGGCGGAGTCATTTCCATGGTTCTTGGCTCCCTGTTCCTTTTTGAATCGTCTGAGCCTTACCTGCGTGTCTCATGGAGCGTGATATTAGTTACCTTGCTGGCAATAATTTCCCTGATCGTTTGTATTACAGCACTTGCCGTCAAAGTTCACCGTAAGAAGCCGGTCAGTGGCTCCGAAGGACTGGTAGGCGAAACGGGCAGAGCGGAGACCGACATCAATCACGAGGGCAAGGTATTTGTCCATGGCGAATATTGGCAGGCATTCAGCGACAGTCCGATTGCGCGAACAGAGTCAGTTGTCGTCGTACGGGTGGAGGGCATCCGCCTGAAAGTTGAAAAAGCATAGATGTGCTGGTGATTGGAGCTCTTCATCAAAAAAGGAGGTGAAATACATGTTCGATATTTTTAACTATGTGCCGTATATGTTTGTTGTTGTCCTGTTTATCATGTTTGCTGCCAGTGCAGTCAGAATTCTTCCCGAATATGAACGTGGCGTGCTGTTCCGTCTGGGACGGTTTGCCGGGGTGCGGGGGCCGGGCCTTTTCTTCATCATTCCCGGAGTAGACAAACTGGTGCGCGTCTCCTTGCGTACGGTGGCTTTTGATGTGCCGCCGCAAGACGTCATAACCCATGATAACGTAACGGTCAAGGTTTCGGCTGTTATATACTTTCGGGTTATTGCACCGGAAAAGGCAATTATCGATGTGGAAAATTATCTTTACGCAACCAGCCAGTTGTCACAAACGACGTTGCGCAGCGTACTGGGCCAGGTGGAGCTGGACGAGCTGCTGGCAAATCGGGAAAAAATAAATAAGCAGTTGCAGGAAATCCTGGACCGCCATACAGATCCGTGGGGGGTGAAGGTGGCCAATGTGGAGGTGAAGAATATCGATCTGCCCCAGGAAATGCTTCGGGCAATAGCCAAGCAAGCTGAAGCGGAAAGGGAACGGCGCGCCAAGATAATCCATGCCGAAGGTGAATTGCAGGCTTCAGAGAAACTGGCCGGCGCAGCCAAAGTTCTTGCGGCTGATCCAATGTCTCTGCAATTACGCTACTTGCAGACTTTAACAGACATCGCTGCCGAGAAAAATTCCACTACCATCTTTCCGGTGCCCATCGATCTGATAAGCATTTTTCTCGAAAAAATTGATAACAAGCAAAAGCCTTGATACCTGCAATGTTGAGTCATTGCATTCTGGAATTCAGATATCTA
>CAWAFF010000048.1:0-23716 GCA_963780945.1 uncultured delta proteobacterium
AAGCAATCCCGGACGCAACTGTCTTGCCGTCCAGAAGGACAGAAATGATCTTTGTGGACTGGGGAAAGGTCTCCAGGATGTTTCTGAAGAATTCTTTGCCATACACCGGTGTGCCCAGATCCCTCATATTGCGGCAAAAGACACCGTAGAAATCATCAAGCAGTTCCAGGTGCCCGGTAACAACCTTCAAGCCGCTTTTTTCCGCTTTTCTGATCTGGTTTCTTACCTTTGAATCAAGATCCTGCCACTGCTCAGCTTCAGTTCTTGCCAGTTTCAGAATCATTGTCACCTTGTTGGTTTTTGTTTTCATATTTCTCATGCATTTATCAAAATGGCGCAACTCCACATGCTTGATATGCAGTTTCTGCTTTATTCGTTTCGCCTCGTCAATTAGCAATCTTTCAACGGCGGCGTTTTCACCAAGGATCCCTCCATAGTTGAAAAATGGTACCGACACCAGCGACTTGCCGAACAGTGCGCTTTCCATCTTCACCAGCGGCAATATCCCGTGTACGTCTCCCGCGTCATCCTGGGCAGCAAGAAAGAAGGTTTCATGGCCGAAACTCTTTTCTATGACCTGTTTCCAGCCAAACTGGTGATAGTTGGTTGAATCTTCGTGGCGCGCTACGAAAGCGTCCCACTTGGGGTTTTTATCTGTGACAACCTTGATTTTCAGTGGTAAGGGGAAACCTAGACGGCGATCATTGGGCAACGGCTTGTCTGCTTTTGACATATGCATCTCCGGGATAGGTAAGTTTTTTCTGTTTCAGCACTTCCTGCATTGGGGCAAATTTCAGGTTGTCCATCAGGTAAGTAATCTTTCCCTCCATTTTGTTCAGGTTCAGATAATGGCGAAAGGTGGACTTGATTCCCGCTTTTATCCTGGGCTGTTTCGGGTCCAGCTCCCATGGATGAAAATAGACAACAGCCGGCTGTTGTTCCTGTTCATTTACCTGTTTTAAGGCCCAAACCACCAAAGGCGCAGGGAAAAGCCGCAGGTAGCCCCCTCCGGCAATGGGCAGCTGCCAGTTCCATTTGCCAAAGTTGAGGGGAAAGGTGGTGATTGGAAATTCCGTCAGTTTTCCTGACCCGGTCTGAATCTCGTGAACAAACCTTTCCGCACCTGGAATGCCGTAAATATCGTGAAAAATGGGAAAGATGCTGGAGTCATAGGAAAAACCCTCCTCCACAAGAACATCCAGCGCCCACAGGGATTTTCGGGTGATTGAATAGCTGGGTGCCCGATAACCGTGAACGGCCGTCCCCGTGATATCCTCAAGCACCTTTTTTGCTTTTCGTATGTCCTCACGGAACCGGTCAGGGCCTATAGCATATATGAGCTGATGGCTGAACCCATGACAGGCAATCTCATGGCCTTTTTGTTGTATTTCCTTTACCAGTTGCGATTGCCGGTAAGCAACCCAGCCCAGAATGAAAAATGTTGCCTTGAGCGAGCGGGTTTCCAGTAGATCGAGAATCCTTCGCGTATTTGCCGCCACCCGCAGCGGATAGGTATCCCAGTCTGTCATTTTCACGTAGGGGGCGAAGGCCGCCACATGGAAATAATCCTCAACATCTATTGTAAGGGCGTTGTACATGCATTGCCTGCCAGTCCTGATAAGAGTGTGTTTAAAAAACTTTCCGCACTTCCAGAATCACTCTGTTTATTACCCTGTTATTCTCAAAATTGGTGGGAGAGTGATAATCAATGAAACGATAGAGGAGTGAGAATTTTAGATCCTGGCTGTAGGAATAGCTGGCACCGGCTCCAGTCTGAATGGTGCGATAATATTCCGAGCCTGTTCCCGGGATAGTGACGCCTGACGGGCCGGCTTTACTGTTGTCATATCGGGCTACTTCCAGACTCACATCTGCCATAACCTGGCTGAGCAACTCATAACGGGCCCTGATTCCAGCAGAGGAACGTTTTGTTATGAGTTGATCATGCTCTGTATCCCAAAAGCGCGAATATGATGCAAATCCTCCGACCAGCCCTTTCAATAGAAGAAAATCCAGTGCAGCTGAATAACCGGCTTCCTGGGTTATGGACCTGATTGGGTCCTGGCCGTATAAAACCTTGGTACCCACACTTGCCACCAGGTAATTGAACTGGTGTTTGAGCTGCACATTCCAGAAAGGGGCTTCATAACTATTGTTGCCCTTGTAGTTTATAATTGTCCAGCCACCTTTAGCTGAAAAAACAGAGCCATCATCAGGGCCATATTTTTTCTCAAAACCAAGATAAGCATCTTCTAAATTCGAATTACCCGTGGGTCGTTCCGTATGGGTATAGGAATAGCCTGCTTTCACCGTTGTTTTTCTGGCAAGTTCATAACCTGCTTCTAAAAAACCTGTATGGTCCACTCGATCTATTGCCACAGGGTTTTCGTACCAGTAGTTTGTGTAACGATAACCGAAACTGGCAATGGACTTACTGGAAAGTGGCAGTTTTACATAGGGTGACGCTATAACAGTATTTTCATCTGTCTGTCCGAGAAAGAGACTTTCTTTTGTCAAATCCCTTGATACATCCAGTGATATCCTTTGATAATGGTCTGCAGCATCCAGAAAGAGAATGTTGTTTAGCGGGGAAAAGTGGCCACTTGCCTTCGCCTTGTGTGTGTCGTCATCTTTTATTGACTGTCTCAGATAATAACGATAGTCATATCTGTATTCGGCATCTAACGTGCCGAACGAAGCATCATACTGAACCTTTATTCCGGGAAGAACCCGAGTGATTAAGTCCGCTCTCTTTGACGACCTGGTTTCGTAAACATTGTCAGTAAACTCCTCGCTCAGTGTAATGCCTGGAAGTATTTCCCAATTGGCCGCTTCGGCGTCAGCTATGAGAATGACAAACAATGACGACCAGAGCAAAAAACAACGGCAGAATGAAAGATAGAGTTTTGTCATTTTAGTTTCCGAATATGCGGCGGATAAAGTTTTGTTTTGCTTCTTTGGGAATCTCAGGCGTGGGGATACTGATGATCGCTTTTGCCATAAAGGAATCCATCTTGCGCTTTATGTCGCCGATGGAGTTTTCGGTCTCACCGCGATAGCTGCTGACGAGCTTTTGTACCGAGTTGATCCTGTTGCCGATTTCATTCATGACATTGGTATTGAACTTGGTCGACTCCTTCTCCAGGCATTCCAGGCGAGATTTTATCTCCATGAGCACTGAAGCCATTTCATGCTCTTTCGCCGGCGACACGACCTGAACCTTATTTTCTTCAACAGCGATCAGATCGGCTCCGTTGGTTTTCCAGTACTGGTTTTCGAAATCAAGATCTCCGATAATCTCCCGCACCGTTTGACCATCAAGCTCTTTCACCTCCTCGGCACAGGCCGACAGCATGAGGAAGTCGCAGATGATGTTGATCAACCGCGGGATGCCCCTGGAGTAATGAGAGATGGCGTCCAGGGCATCCTCGTCGAAAGTGACTGCTGACCGGTCTCCGGCCACATCCAGCCGGTGGTGAATATATTCCTCCACCTCCTGGCGGGACAACGGCTGCAAATGGCAGTTGATGCTTATTCTCTGCCTGAGTTGCAGCATTTCGGTGCGCCCGAGCGTTTTGCGCAACTCCGGTTGCCCTACCAGTATGATCTGCATCAGCTTCGCATTGTCGGTCTCCAGATTGGATAGAAGGCGCACCTCTTCAAGAAGTGATGCAGTCAGATTCTGCGCCTCGTCAATGACCAGCGTCGGCTGGTTTCCCTTTGCATATTGCTCAATGAGGAATGTATTGAGATCCCTCAGTAACTGGATCTTGTCCTTGCCGTGAACCGGCAGCCCGAAATCATCATTGATCATGGAAATGAGCTGCTCGGAGTTGACTCTGGTGTTGAAAATTTTTCCCAGCAGAACCCTTTCGTGGTTCTTCTTTATCAGATCCCTGATTATGGTGGTCTTGCCTGAACCTACTTCACCGGTCAGCAGGATGAAACCGGAGCGTTCCTTGATGCCGTAGTTAAGATATGTCAACGCCCTTTTGTGAGATTTACTCAGATACATAAACTCAGGGTTGGGCAAGAGATCAAAAGGTTTTCTGGTCAGTTTGAAATAGGTTTCGTACATACCTTCTCCGTTATATTTTCAACTAGAGACGTCTACCAGGCATATTGCTTATGGTGATAGTAGTCGTGGTAATAACTGTTCAAACTTTCATTGACGGCCTGGTTATAAACCACTCCAAGCAGGCTTTTCCTGTCCAGGGAAGCCAGAGCGTCGTTGACTTCGCCGAGACTGGTCGTCCCTTCTCGGACGACGAAAAGGATGCTGTCGACAATGGTGCTGATGGTTCGGGTTTCTGCGAAGAGCAGCACCGGCGGGGTATCGATTATGATATACCTGTCGGGATAACGGTTTTTGAGTTCCTCGATCAGGCTTTTCATTTTCGAGGACGAAAAGAGTTCGCCCGGGTTCTGGACAGTTTTCCCATGGGCCAGAATTGACAGCTTGCCGATACCGGTTTTTACTAATGCCTTGCCAACATCGACTCCATCAGTCAGACAATCGGAAAGGCCGAGCTTTGGCTCGAAACCCAGATATTTGTGGATGGAGGGTTTTCGCAGGTCTGCATCCACCAAAAGCACCGTATGATCGAATTCCTGGGCCAGGCTCACTGCCAGGTTTATGGCTGTCAGACTTTTTCCTTCACCGGCTATGGAACTGGTTACCATCAACGTGTTTTTGAAATTTTCCCCTTTGGTAAGTTTGACCACCAGGGACTTCAACTTTCGATATTCCTCTGCCACTGAGGTTTGCGGACCGGTAACCGATACCACCAACGGATTCCTGACCCTCATTTTTTCATTCTGGCCCGGCTGTAAATATTTATGTTCAGGATCAGGCGCCGCAGACAAAGGCGCAAGCGGCCGTCTCGGAAGGCTGGTATCAGGTCCGCGCATTTTTGCTGCTTTTTCAAGGGCTTCTTCAATTCTGCTCATAACGTCCTCTCCTGTTATCTTTTTTCCGGAAAAAATCCCGCGATTTATCCATCACTTTAATTGGCTCATGGCTTGAGATAAATACTGCTTGAGCTGAAGCGGAGCAAGGGATGTGTTTAAAGGGGACAGCTCCAGGAACTCCACCAACAGGACAATGAGAATCAGTGAAAAGTAACAGGCCGAAGCCGCATAGAGCCGGAGATCTTTGGTCCTTTGCAGCTTGATTTCCGCAGGAATCAGTATCTTGGGAATAACCGCCAGCACAGGCAGGCCGATTGCTTTCAACGGCTCCAGGTCCTTGACCGATTGATCATAATAATCGACCACCAGAAGCATGCCGAAGGCCGCCACAATGCCTGCCCCAATGCCGACCAGAATTATGACGACACGGTTGGGGCTGATGGGTTTTACCGGCAGAACTGCCGGATCGACTATTCTGAAGGTGGTTCCCTTATCCTGAATATCCATCTTGTTGGAGAACTCTGACTGGCCCTGCCTGGTAACAAGCTGGTCATACATGCTTTTTTGACTGATCTTTTCTCTTTCCAGCTGTTCAAGGGACGCTCTGGCAGCCGGTATATCACGGAGCATGGCGCGGGCAGAGGCAATGTAGCCATACTGTTTTGATTCCGCCGTCCTCAACACTCGCAGTTCAGCCTCGACCCTTTCCAGCTCCTGAAGCTCGGCAGGTCCCAGATTGGCCCTTCCGGAAGAGTGCCTGGTCAGCGCCTTTACTGACTCAATCTCAGACTTCAACCTGACCACCTCAGGATAACTGTCAGTGTACTCGACACGCATATCTTCCAGTTTTCTCTCCAATGCCAGTAAACGGTTCTGGGCCGGATTGCGTCTTTTCAATTCATTGCGTGCGGCTTCCAGCTGGGCGCGACGCAGCTGGATCTCATCCACCCTCTGCTGCGCACCGGATATCTCTCTTTCCAGTGCAGCGGGATCGGCAGCGACCACAGACCCTTTCTCCGTCCTGAACCGGCTTACTTCGGCTTCGGCCTTATCCATTTTCTCTTTCAGTGCAGAAACCTCGTCGGACAAAAATTTGCTTGCTCCATATGATTCAGCCCTTGTTGAAGAAACGTTGTCCTCGATGTAACGTCTTACCAGGGTATTGACATAGTCCCTGGCCAACTTGGGATTCTCACTGACAAAAGAGATGGTAAAAAGATTCTCATCATTTTTAAGCTCTACTTCCGTGTCTTTCTGGAATTGGGCTACCAGTCCGTCAGCATTATTGTCTTTGCCGATATTGAGATCCAGGTCACTTATTACTTTCATTAACAGTGGACGACTGCCCATGGCATAGTTCAAACCTTTGAGCTTGTCTTCCATAGAAGAAGTAACGGCAAGTCCTTTAACCAACTCGTTTATCAGGCTTTTCTCTATAAAAACAGTGCTTTTGGCTTCATACTTTTCAGGCAGGACATAACTTATAATGACAGTTATTGACATTATGGCTAAGGCTGTAATCAGGAATAGTTTTTTGTGCTTCTTGATTAGATTTAAATGTTTCTTATAATCCAGCTCATTTGATATTGACATAACAACTCCGTAATTGTTTGTTTGTGCTTGTTAAGTCGTATTTTCCTAGAACATTCCTTCTCTTGCTATAATGTAGTCTCCGGGTTTCAGTTTTATATTCTGAGCAAGATCCCCATCGAAAATCAGATCTTTAGCCTTGATAGATATGGACATTTCCTTTTTACCGTTTTTTCGTAGTATTGATGTGTCATTCAGTTTGGCGTATTTTGTGAATCCGCCAGATTCTAGAACTGCTTCCATGACAGTCATTCCTTCTCTATACTCAATGGTTCTAGGTGCATTGACAGCTCCCAGGACGTAAACATTTTTGTCCTGTAGCTGTGGTATGAATATGGAATCATTACTTTCTATGATAATGTCTTCACTCACATCCCCATCCACAAACAGCTTATAAAAATCCTGCTTGATCTTGGCACCGTTCCTTAGAACATAGGCGTTCTTATAATCAGCCACCTTTGTATTGGCTACAACGCTGGCCATCTGACCTCTGCCCGACGGACTTCCGCCGGCTGCAGCCCGGGTATTGCCAACGGAACACAGAAGCTGTAACAGCGTCGTGCGCCTGTTCAGGTCATAAACCCCTGAGTCTATGCCGCTGCCGAAGATATAGACCTTGCTGTTTGTGATCTCTCTGACCGCCACTGTCACAATGGGGTTCTTCACCAGGGTCTTGAACTTGACCGACAGGGTCGTCTGCAACTCCTTTGGAGTGACCCCCGAGGCCATGACTTCTCCAAGGCCGGGAATAGTTATTTTCCCGTCCGGGCGAACCCTCACCGATCCATTCAGGTCCCTGACACCCCATACCGAGATATCAAGACCATCTCCCTCCCCAATGATGTAGTCTGCGGCAAAGGCACCCAAGGCATGAGGAGAACAAATCCTAAAACAATGAACATAAGCCTGATAACGTGTCGTTTCATCTTCCACCTCTCCTGAAAATAACTACTTTTATTGTTTCCAGAATGATCATCAGATCAAAAACAAGGGTTAAGTTCTTTATGTAGTAGAGGTCATATCTCAGCTTTTCGATTGCGTCTTCCACAGAAGCTCCGTAAGGGTAGCTGACCTGTGCCCAGCCAGTTACTCCCGGCTTGACGAAATGGCGGCTGGAATAATAGGGAATAATCTCCTTGAGTTTCTCAACGAACTCTGGACGTTCCGGCCTGGGTCCGACCATACTCATTGATCCGGCCAGGACGTTAAAAAGTTGCGGTATTTCGTCAATACGGCACTTGCGCAGAAATTCCCCCACCTTCGTTATTCGCGGATCATCTTGTGTTGCCCAGACAGCACCCGTCTCTTTCTCTGCATCGGCTCGCATTGTCCTGAATTTATAAATGGTGAAGTTCTTTTCCCTTCCCCCACCCTCAGCTGCTTGAAAAGGACAGGACCGGGAGAATCAAGTTTGATGATAAGCACGATGAATGGCAGTAATGGCAATAACAGCAACAGAATGGCAATGGCGCTGATTATATCGATCATCCTCTTTAAAACGCTCACGGCCAAAGTTACCTTGAAGCCCTGGGAAAAGATGAACCAGCTGGGAGTGATATTCTCCAGAAGAAGCTTGCCGGTCATTTGTTCGTAGAATGAAGGGGCGTCGACAACATCGATGCCGCTGAATTTGCAGTTCAGCACCTCCTGCAACGGGAAGATCCCCCTTCGTTCCGACAATGAGATGACTATCTTATGGGCCCGTGAACTTTTCACCTTTTCGTACAATGTGACGACGTTTTCCAAAACACCTGCCGTGGCAAAACCTTCACTGGTGCAATCCACATAACCCGAAAGCACATAATTCTGATTGCCTGCAGTAATAAGGTTGCCGATCTGTTTGGCCAAGGGACCGCTGCCGAGGATCAGAACCCTTCTGGCAAAGGCAGAGAACCTGGAAATCAAGTAACAGAGGTAATGCCATGCCAGCTGGAGAGAGCCAAAAAAGACCAGCGTCAGGACCAGCATCCAACCGCCAAACATATACAGCGGCATCAAACGGTAAAAGCCGGACAGGATGAAAAAAGAAAAAATTATTGAAATAAAAATCCTGACAGCGCTCTCTTTGCCAGCAAGGAACCTGTTAAGATGATAAATCTCCAAAAGGAATGACGAGAAAAGTGTGGTGAAAATCAGGACAATCACACTGATGGCGTGATACTCGTTGAACGCCTCAGCACCGGGCAAAATGCCGAACAACAGGTAATGGGCCAGAGCCAGCGCCAGAAATGCGGCAAAGATATCGCCGGTTATCAAAATTAATACTTTTTTGAACATCCCCTTAATTCCTTTTTACCGACTTGCTCAATTCAGTCAGCAAGTTACTTGCGTCAACCTGTTCGGGGAAAGTCCCAAGTTGAAGCGCCTTTTGCAGTTTCAGCTTTGCCAATTCTCCGTTACCATTTTCTTTGAGCGCAACTGCCAGATGATATTGGGCATTGGGGTTGGAAGGAAGCCGAGCCGCAGCTTTTTCCAGAAGGCTCAGGGCATCTACCTTGCGGCCATTCTTCAGCAGGACATAACCCAGGGTCTCCATTATGGCCGGGTTTGTCGGCTGAAGCTTGTAGGCAGCCATTGCCAGACGCATTGCCTCTGTTTTGCTGCCATAGCCGTCTGCGTACAGGCAGGCCAGGTTATTCAAAGCCGGCACATGATTTTCTGCTTTAGTCAGTGCCAGGCGGTATTTTGCCGCAGCCTCTTTCTTCTTGCCTGCCATCTCCAGCAGAGACCCTTGGGCATAATAGGCAGGGGCATAATCAGGGTTCTTCCGGACAGCTTCGGCGAAGGCAGCCATTGCCGCCGCAGTGCTGTTCTTCCGTGCCTGGAGGTTGCCCAGCATCATCAAAGCTTCCAGGTTGCCGGCATCCACCGCCAGACCCTTTTTTACCTCTGCGAGAGCGCCGTCCCGATTGTTCTGACTCTCATATATGGAAGCGAGCATCATGTGGCCGAAAGCAGATGCCGGCTTGTCAATTATGGCGCGTCGTGCCACCTCAACAGCCTTTGTTGGATCATTCATCTGCAGATGTGCATAAATCTTAAGGGACTTGGCCAGCTCCGGGGCGGCCCCTTCCAGCTCTCCGAAAATATTAAGTGCATCCCGGTATCTCTTCTCTTCCAGATAGATCTTCCCCTTTAATTCCAGCAGTGAACTGTTGCCGGCGAGGAAGTTCAGGCCCTCATCAACGACAGCCAAGGCGGCTTTCTGATCATTTTTCTTCAGATAAAAAGAGGCAAAAGCCAGATATGCAGCCGGAGATCTGGTTTCCTTTGCCTTTTTGTAATAGGAAACAGCGTCCCCTTCACGTCCGGCCAGGTCACAAACGACAGCCGAATTCATAAGCGCCTTCAGGTTCGCCGGGTCAAACTGGAGCACTGAACGGTATTCAGTTAAGGCCAGACCGTAATTTCCTTCACTGATAAAACTCTCGGCCAGGCTCATGTAGGAGGCAAGGTATCGCGGATCAGCCTTCTTTGCTTTGGCCAGATACTGGGCCCCTTCATTCTGCTTCCTCTGGGCAAAGGAGATTTGAGCCATGCCGTTATAGAAAACTGCATCGCTTTTTCTGCCGGTCAGGCCTTCCTTAAGTGCAGCAAAAGCTTTCGGGTGATCTTTCTTGCGCATGTAGTAGGAAGAAAGCACCAGGCGGGTGCTGACCACGTCAGGTGCCACGCTGACTGCCGTTTTAAGATCCGTTTCTGCTTGCAGGGAGTTGCCGCTGGTAAAATGGAACATCCCTTTTTTCAAATGGGCATCGATGATAGTAGGGTCCAGTTCGGTGGCCCTGTTCAGCTCCTTCATCCCTTCATCGAACATCCCCTTGGCCATATAGCCGGTGCCGAGGATGTTATGGGCAAAAGCATGCCTATCATCAACAGCCAACACCTTTTTTACCTCATTTATTGCATCATCAACCCTCGCCTGTTTCAGCAATATCACCCCTGTGAGAAGACGTGCCTGGACAAAGGAAGGGTTATAATCGAGGATCCTTCTGAACTGACTGAGGGCATTCTCCAACTCATTATGGTTGTAAAGACTCAAGCCGAGAAAATAGTACCCTTCCATGTTCGGCTGCTTCTTCAGTGATTCCTGCAAGAGGGCAATCGCTTCTGTATAATTCTTGCCATAGTACTGAACGATCCCTTTCAGCCGGCCTCCTTCACCCCTGTCAGGGAAATTGCCGGTCAGGAAAGCGGCCATCTTTCCAGCTTTCTCAGCATCATTCTTGTCCAGATAAATAAGACCCATTTTATAAGGGGCCATGGAATCGGACTTATCCATGCCGGCAATTGCCTGATAGATTTCCAGAGCCCTGTCCCTGTTGCCCAGCGAGTTCTCTAGTGCCGCCAGCAGGCAATAGGCTTTAGTATTTTTGGGCTCCATTTTTATTGTTTCATCAAGCTGGCGCCGGGCTTCGTGGATTTTCCCCGATGCCATAAGAACGCTGGCCAAGGCAATCTTTATCCCTGTATTTTTTGGATCACCTTTTATTGATTGCATCAGGTAAAGTTCTGCCTGTTCCAGCTTGTTTTGCTGGGCATAACTTTCCCCGATCACCCCCAGGGCTTGGGCAGAAGTACCATGAATTTTGAGATACCCTTCTGCCTCAGATCTGGCCTGTTCAGGTTTGTTCATGGTGTTGTACAAACGGGCCATTTCCAACCTTATTTCGCTCCGGGAAGGGCTCTGTTTCAGAACTTTTTGAAATTCCTTTTCTGCCTGCTCCAACTTGTTTGCCAGGACATAGGCCCTGGCCAGTTCGTGCTGTGCATCAACGTGGTTCGGGTCCTTCTCCAAGGCACTTTTCAACAAAACAATGGCACCATTAGCATTGCCTTTTTTGATCAGCACAATGCCTTCTGTATAGAGCTCTTCCCTGGTCTTGCCACCACAGGCCGACAGCAGGGAAATTATGATCAACAACCCAAAAACCTTTTTCAAACCAGAACCTCCACCTTCAATTGTTTTCATGTTCAGGGTACCGGAAAAGTTACAGGTAAACAGTCTCAGGTATTCTAGATATCCTTAGGAGGCAAACCTGTCAGGCGGACTGTTCAAATATTTAATTAAATTGATCTTATTTAAAAAGCTTAATTTAATTTACCGCGGTTCAATCCATTGTCAAGGTTCGACCATTGGAAAGAAAAAAAGAAGATGGCCTTTGATCGGCTGAAGTGTGATGGGGTTAAAGCAGGTAAACAGGGATCCTGCGGGAGTGCTACGGTGGAAGAACGTGGTTCCTGCCTGACTTTTGACAGGGACTCTAAACTGTAATCGGGAGTAATGGCTAACCAGAGGAATGGATTGAAGGATGAGGGCTACGAAAGCTACGAGGGGAAACACATTGCGGGATTGGGAAGTTGATTAAAATCGGAAATGAGAGGATACAGAGCGGATCAGGCCTCAAAGCACTGACCCCTCTGTCTTCTCACTCTCTCTCATTGGACCAGCTGGTTGCTTCTATTATACCATTGAACCGTTGCGCTCAGCCAATGGCCTGTTTGGCCTGCCGACTGTGATTCATGTGCCCTTTCATCGAGTCCATATCCGACCCCTCAAAATCGAAGGAGGAGCCATGGTCTTTCATCATCAGCATTAACGCGCTCATCAGGTACGTTTTCTTAAATCCGTCCTCAAGGGCAAAAATCTCCCGCATCTTGTTACTGTAGAACTTCATGTAACAGGTGCCCAAGGCCTTTGTTACCTCAGAAAGGGTCATCTGGTAAGGCTCGATGATCGGGTGTCACCAGGTTGTACTTGGAGTAGTCGAAGACCCTGATCCGATCCTTCATGTCCTTGTGAATGGGGGTAAACGGCATGGGGGTGACCACTGGAAAGACAGCAACGTCAGGATTAAGATAAATGGCAGAGTCGATGGTGTTTTGAACCGATTCCCAGGTTTCGTGGGGAAAGCCGATCATGAAAGACGCTTCTGTGATAATTTCTGCCTGGCGCAACAGGTCCAGAGCCACTTTATTCTGTTCGAAATCGGTGCCTTTGTTCAGGCTGTTCAAAACATCCTTATCGGCGCTCTCTGCACCCAGATATACGTGGATGATTCCCGCTTCGCGGTATTTGTGCAGGATGTCTGCATCACGAATAATGTCTTCTACCCTTGTCTCGATGAGGAGATACACCCCAAGTTTCTTCTCGATCAGCAGGTCCAGGTACAGTTCCCATCTCTCCCTGTTCTTTGTTGGGTAGGGATCGATCAGGGTAAAGAACCTGATCTGATAGGTGTTGATCAGGTGTTCCATCTCTTCGATGACCTTTTCCGGCTTCCGGCAGCGCCAGTCCTCGCGCCAGTACATCCGCTGGCTGCAAAAGGCACATTCCATGTCACAGCCGCGGGAGGTCAGGATTGAAGCCATTCTGCCAAAAGGAGCGACCAGATAGTTGTAATCCTCCCAGTCAAGCAGATGCCATGCCGGTGTCAGTGCGTCCAGTTCGGTGATGTGAGGCTGGTGGTCGTTGACAATAACCTGGTCACCTTTCAGATAGGCAATTCCCCTGACACTCTCAGCCTTCCCTTCAGGCAGCGCCGCCAGCAGTTGTTTCAAGGTCTGCTCCGGCTCTCCCCTCAGGATATAATCAACATGATTGTCTTTGTCTTCCAGGATTTCCTGGTACATGAAACTGGGATGAGGTCCACCCAAAAGCGTAACGATGGCAGGGTTTAGCTCCTTGGCGATATCCAGTATTTTCAGGCTGTCGGGAACCGAAGCGGTGCTGATGGCCCCGGTGACAGGAAGATAATCCAGCGTCATGACGTAATCGGGTTTGAAGCGCGCTATTTCTTCTCTGATCTCCTTGAAGGACAGCCGTTTGTTCATGGCGTCAAAGATCCTTGACTCGATACCGGTTTCAAGTGCGGCGCCTGCAAGATAGGCCATATGCAGAGGGGGCCAGGTGCCCACTACCTGAACTCCCCAGCAGTGGTAGGGGGCTGTGATGAAAAGGATCTTGCTCATGGGTTCTCCAGTAAAAGGATTTGACTGTGCAGGGGCTGTTTCCGCGGCAGTGGCAGGCAGCAGAAGAAATGAAGGCGCAGGCCATGCAAAGGCTGATTTTAATGTAGCAGATCATCATAAACAGCAAATAACGGATTTGTAAAGATCAGGTAAAGAAAAGGTCAGCAGGGAAGAGTAAACCAGACGCTGGTACCGTTTTTATCGCTTTCAGCGCCAACCATGCCGCCGTGGGCTTCGATCAGTTCCTTGACGATGGCCAGTCCTATACCGGCGCCTCCCGCATTTCGGGACCGGGAACGATCGGCACGGAAAAATCTTTCAAACAGGTAAGGAATATCTTTTTCACCGATGGACGCACCGCTGTTGGCAAAGACGACCTTGACGCCGTCAGCCGAAGATAATGCCGAGATGGTGACGGTTCCCCGGCGCGGTGTGTATCTCCAGGCGTTGTCGGCAAGGTTGCGAATCGCCTGCAACAGTTTATCACGGTCTGCCGTCACAATATCGCTGCCAGGCTCCAGCCGCCATTGCACCTCAATCTCCTTTTCCTGAAAATTCGGCCGGTAGAGATTCATGATCTGGCCAAGCAGTTGATGGAGAGAAAGCTCCTTGCGATCCAGGAAAGACTTGGCGGCATCGGCCCGGGCCAGCTGCTGCAGGTCCTCCACCAGATGGACCAGACGCAGCACCTCCTGCTCAAGCATGCGGAAGGTGTCCGGGGAAGGAGGTATGACAGAATCGCTCAACCCTTCCAGGTAGCCGCGCAGGTTGGTCAGGGGGGTGCGCAGTTCGTGGGAAATGTCGGCGACCATGTTCTTGCGCAGGGATTCGATCTTTTCAAGATTCTCTGCCATGTGATTGAAGGCATCGGCCAGCTGGGCAACTTCGTACCTGGATACAACCTCCACCCGTCCGGAGTAATCGCCATCGGCAACCTTCCTGGTGATGGCGGTCATCTGGAACAGTGGGCGCAATACCCATCGTGTCAAGAGATAGGTAAACAGCAGAGTCAGCACCAGTGCGGTAAGGGCACCCCAAAACAGGTCGCGCTGGATACCATGGAGAAAAAGGTTATGGGCTGTCACCGGCGAGATATGGTAGCTGTCGGCGAGCACATTGAGATAATCAGTGCTCCTCTTTGAGATGGACCGCCAGACCAATAGTGCGATGACGGCAAAGACGGGGACAGTATGGCCGATCAGCAAATTCCAGAGCAGGCGCTGCTTCATTGTTCCCTCTCGTCGCTGAATCGGTAACCATAACCACGTACAGTCAGGATATAACGGGGTTGGGCAGGATCTTGCTCGATCTTTTGCCGGAGCTTGCCGATGTGCACGTCAATGACCCGGTCAATAACCACTTCTCCCTGACGGCAGCAATAATTCAGCAGTTCTTCCCGGGAAAAAGCTTTTCCAGGCGAAACCAGCAGAGCATGCAGGATCTTGTATTCCGACGAAGTCAGCGCGACAGTCCGCCCATGGCAGGTAACCTTGTGCTTCTCCGGGTCCAGCTCAAGACCTTCAAACGAAAGAATAGCAGATGGCTGGGCAGATACAGGCCTGCTGCGGCGAAGAATCGCCTTCACCCGTTCCACCAGCTCGCGGGGGCTGAAGGGTTTGACCACATAATCGTCTGCCCCCATGGCCAGACCTGCGACCCTGTCCACTTCCTCTTCCCTTGCAGTCAGCATGAGAATGGGAACCTCGGAGGTTTTCCTCAGGGTCCGGCAAATTTCCCAGCCATCCACATTCGGCAGCATGACGTCGAGAATGACGAAAATGGGTTTACAAGAAGCAGCGACACTAACCGCCTGCCCCCCATCATGAACCATCACAGCTGAAAAACCTTCCCGCTCCAGATAGGTTGCAACCAGTGCGGCAGTGTTGTGATCGTCTTCGACTATAAGTACCGTGCCTTGGTTACCGTTTGTTGGGGGCATCCTTTATCCTTTTTAAACATTTACCCTGACTGGCAGAAAGACCCCCAGAAGAAAGCCACACCATACTAAACTATTTGATCACTATTGTTCAAGTCGGCTGATGGTTGTCAGCCGATTTATAGGGGGGCGTGGGGATTTCTGACGTTGCTCCCAGGTCGATTTCATACGAGGAACCACTGTATTAATCTGCCAAGGATCGGGAAAGTGACGGCACCTATGGACAGGTGCCGTCTGTTGTTTCAAAGGGGGGCGTTACCGCCTGCAGTATATTGCTGAATGGGGACATGTCCCCTCCCCTATAGGCCCTTACCTTATAGGAGTAGGCCTTCTGGGGCTCGATGGCTGTAGTATCCGTGTAACTGCTGATGTTTGGCACCGTTGCAACGAGGCCCATTTCACCGCTGGCCAGGAAGCGCCATATCTGGAAGCCATCGGGAGTTTCGCAGGGAACCGGGGAGCAGGCAGCGGGATTATAGCTCCAGTCCAGCTTGATCCTGGATGAATTGAGCGGAGTGACGGCGGTCAGATTTGGCCCACCAACGGCTGGTGTCTTCTCACAGACGATGCTGCTTGGCGCAGAGTCGCCGCCGGTGGCATTCCAGGCTATCAGTTGATAGCAATACTGCTGGTTTGCAGTCAGGGACGCATCGGAATATGCGGTGAAAGCAGCCACCAGTAACGGACAGGCAATGGTGGGAGTTGGGTAATAACCGCAATAGAGGGTCGAATAGGCCTGGGCCATATCGTTGATCTGGCTCCAAGGACCAGTACTGCCGATTGAGCGGATGATCTTGTAGTTGGTGGCGCCATAGAGCAGCTGCCAGTTGAGATCAATCCGCGCCTCATTTACCAGCTGCAGGGTCAGCAGAGGTTGGGCCGGGGTGGTGGTTGCCGATTGGCTGTTGCTGGGCAAGGAGAAGCTGCCGGCGGCATTTTTGGTGTACAGGCGATAATAATAGAGGGTTCCGGAGGATAGCCCGCCGTTGGTATAGGAGGTGGATCCCTGCAGAGGTGTCGCTATCTGCGTCCAGTTGACGCCATCCGGGCTTCGTTCCACCTTGTAGCCTGCATTCTCTGCCACAGTGCTCCACGACAAGATAATCTGGCTGGAGGTGATGCCTGACAGCATTTCCAGCACAGGGGCGGTAATGGGCAGAGTGGTGGCCGTCTGCTCGTTAGAGGCAGCAGAATAGGCACCGGCGCTGTTCCTGGCAAGCACATGATAGTAGTACCTGGTATTGGCGGCAGCGGTAGTATCACTGTAGGCGATTGTATTCGCGGTTGGCGATGCCAACAGAGCCCAACCGGTCGTATCGGTCTTTCGCTCAACCCGATAGCCGTTATTGCCGGTGACGTTGTCCCAGGAGAGGTCAACCCTTGATTGGGTGATGCCGGTGGGAACATTCAGAGTCGGCGCAGGAAGAAGGGTCATTTGGGTTACGATTGCGCTCCAGGGAGAGGCACCCGCCAGGTTTGACGCATTGAGCCTGAAGCAGTAGTAAGTTCCGGCGGTGAGATCTGTTACCGGGATTGAGATTGTGCCGGCAGGTAAAGTGGTGGAGGTAATGCCGGTCCAGTCTTCAGTGGTACAATCGCTGCCGATTCGGGCCTTTTGCTGCATATTATAGGAGGTCTCACCCGTTCTATCGGACCAGCTAAGGTTGATCTGCGACAGGGAAACCACTGAACTGCTCAGCGCCGGAGTGGCGGGAATGGTCGTCGCCATCAGCTCGTTGCTGAAAGCGGAGAAACTGCCATCGACCAACCGGTAACGTACCTTGTACTTGTATGTGTAGCCGGCTGTAAGCCCGGCATTGTTAAAGGCAATGGCGTCGGTCGCCAGAGGAGTCGGAGTCAGATTGGTGTAACTAGCCCAAGACCCGCTGCCGGTGGTTGCAGGAGGGGAAGTTTGGTAGGTGGCTGCACTCCGCCAGACCTCGTAACCGCTGTCTCCGCTGACGTCGGTCCAGCCAAGATTGATCTGGGTTGAAGACACCGCCGAGACACTGTCAAGAGTGGGTGGACCGTAAATGGTGACGCAGGCTTCGTTGCTGTCGGCCGAACTGGTTGCGTTGTACGGCTTCACCTTGAAACAGTACAGGGTATTCATGCTCAAGCCGCTGACGGTATGGGTAATGACATTCTGCCCCAGGGGCAACCCGGCGCCGCTTTGGACAACACCATCCACGAGAACCTGGTAATTGCTTTCACCGATAACGTCGGACCATGACAGAGTGACCGAACTGGTGGTGGCGGCAGTCGCGGTAAGATTGGTCGGACCTGCCAGGTATGGCCTGGCCGAAGTCATGGGGCTCGGATCGGAATTGACTGGGCCGACGGCCGTCACCCTTAGCCGGTAAAGGTTGCCGGGGGTGAGGTCGGCAAGGCTTGCCGAGGTGGTATCAGCCCCATAGTTGACGGCGGTCCAGCCACTCCAGTAATAATCATAGGTGAGGTTCGACGCACAGGAGTTCTGATTGGTACAGGCTGAATATTCCAGCTTATAGCCGCTTTCAAAGCTGTTGGGATCGGTCCATGCCAAAGCGAGCCCGGTGGTCGAAGCGCCTGTCGCTGAAGTAAAGGCTGGGGATTGCAGCTTCGTTTGTCCCGATTGGACAAGGCTTGGAGTGGACTCGCCGCCGGTGGTAACGGCCTTGAGGCGGTAATAATAGAGCAGCCCGGGGGCGACGGTAGTATCAGAGAAGCTGACAGCAGCGGCCCCAGGGCTGGCGATGAGGCTCCAGTTGCTGTTGTCGGTGCTTCGTTCCAGCTTGTAACTGATAACACCTGGCACTGCTGGCCAGGACAGATCTATTTTGGTCGCGGTCACTCCTGCCAAGGCGTTGAGAACTGGTGCCACCTGAACGTTGCTGGGCAGGGAAAGGCCTGCCGAGTTGACGGTGCGGAGACGATAGAAATAAACTGTTCCCGCCGTCAGACCGATTTCATGATAGACAGTTGCATTTACGGGCAGGTCTAGTTGCAGCCATTGTCCACCAGCAATCATTCTTTCCAGCTTGTACCCGGTATTGCCCGGGATATTGCTCCAGCTCAGGTCAATTTCAGTGGACGAAACCAGGGTCAGCGGATTAAGAACCGGCGCCGGCAAGGTGGTGGTGGCACAGGTGGTGATTTTGCGTGAGAAAAGACTGCCTTCGAATGCCGCGACCCGGTAGCAGTACTGGGTATTGCCGTTGAGACCTGTGTCCACCAGGCTGGTGGTGCCGGCCATGGCCGTAGTAAGGGGGGTCCAGGTACTGGAAGGAGTAATCGGCCCCAATGTCCTTTCGATGTAGAATTCGGTTCCAGCAGTGTTGTTGCCCCAGCTCAGGCTGATTTTGCCGTAGTCTGCCTGGCCGCTGGCGGTCAGAGGCGCTGGAACAAGGATAAAATCATTGGTCTGCTTGATCACGGCATAGTCGGCATTGCCGTCGGCGTTGGTTGAATTGCCGGCAACAAAGGCCTCTCCCCGTAAATTGACAGCAATGGCGCTCGCCTCATCGTTGCCGTTTGCCGTTCCGTTGTAGACAGTGGCGCCAAGCAGGCTTCCTTCATGATCATAGATAAGGGACAGGATATCGACAGTGGTACCGTTGCCGGTGTTGCCGGCAACATAGATATAGCCGGAAGAATCCACCGCCATGGCCACAGCACGCTCGCCGGTGGCAGAGCGTAACAGCGTCTTCTGCCAGATTGTATCGCCAGCCGCATTATACCTGATCACAGTGACATCATCGTCACCAGCAGCAGTGAGAATCGTCCCGGCCACAACCACGGCGCCATCGATGGAATCAATCCTTACCGACACCCCCTCGTCATCGCCGTTTGCCGCCCCGGCCAGCGGGCGTTCCCATTGCCTTTGGGCGGTGCTGCCTGTGCCGCTGTACTTGATGGTGTAGATATCCCGATTGCCCGAAGCGTTCATTGCCGAACCGGTGATGTAGACATCTCCTGCCGGGTCGATGGCGATGGAATTGCCGCGATTGTCACCGCCTGCAATGACGCTGTAAAGGTCCGACCAGACCAAGGCGCCGCTTGTCCCATTGTATTTGGCGGTAAACATTCTGTAGATATTGGAGTTGACTGCCGTTTCGCTGTAGCCGGTGACATAGACACTGCCGTCGGCTGCGATCACCACCGCGCTGGGAATATCATCTCCTCCCCCGTCAAACGGAGCAGCAGCCCAGGATGGAACAGCCTTGCCCTGAGCATCAAGTGCGGGAACCGCCGCATATTTCACCACATAAATATCTTCATTACCCGCTGCATTCTTGCCGTATCCGATAACAGCAATGTTGTTGGCGGCGTCAGTGGTGGTGGCGATGGCCGTGGCACGGTCATCGATGGCACCCGGACCGTTGTACTGGCTGTGCCAGGCCTGGGGAGGGCCGGCAGGGGGATATTTAAGCGTATAGATGGAATTGATGTTCCTCTGGGCAGGTGGGTAGAAAAGCTGGGAATAGCCGGAAACGATAGCGTTATTTTCGCCATCCACCGCCACGCATTTTGCCACATCCATTTCACTGTCCGCATCGTCATAGAGGTGACTCCAGATGATGCTTTTATCAGTATGTTCTAGCTTCAAGGTGTAGTAATCAAAGCCGCCAACGGCACGGAGACTGTACCCGGTCACCACCGGATTATTGTCAGGACCGACGGCGATGGCATTGGCAAAATCATCGCCGTTGTCAGGGTTGTTATAGAGGTAACTCCAGGCAGGGGGGATAAAGTTGACGAAAACGGTAAGGGCACGTACTTCGTTACTGTAATGGGAATTGCCGTTGACGGTATCATAGGCCCTGACCCGATAGTAGTAGTAATTGTTGGCGGCCAGATTACTGTCGGTGTAGGTGGTAATTCCATACCCGACAGTTCCTATCTGCGCATATGTCCCCTGCTCGCCCAGTTTTCTTTCGATCTTGAAACCACCCTCGCTGATGGAGTTATTATCGGTCCATTCCAGTTGAACACTGGTGCTTGAAAGAGTGGTGGTTTTCAGGCTGGTGGGGGGATTGATCGACCCCAGCATCGTACTTGATCAGGTAATAATCGATGTCAGTGCCATTATCGGACCAGCCGCCCACAAGAACATCCCCTGCGGGAGAAAATCCCAGGCCAACCGGGCGATCATTTTTATTGGCAATGCCGTTGAAGCTTTCATGCCACAGCTGATTGCCGTTGTCTCTTTTATACTTGATGGTCTGAAAATCATAGTTGCCCGCCGTGACTGTATAGCCGGTGACAAAGACCTCTCCTGCCTCGTCAATGACAATGCCTGTAGCGACTGCCACATCGGTACTGCCGTTACCGGTATCGAAAACCTGCTGCCAGACGGTGGCGCCGTTACTGCCGGCATAACGGGCAGTGTAAAAATCGTTGGTGCCGGTAAGGGTCCAGGTGTAGCCGGTAACATACACGTCGCCGGCAATATCAACATAGAGGCTATTGGGTTCGTCGTCGAAAGCGCCGTTGTAGGTTTTATCCCAGATAACTGCGCCGGTGGTGCCGTTATACCTGGCGGTGTAAATATCCTGGTCGATCTCATTGGCAGCGGTTCCGGCAACAACCACATTACCCGCAGCATCCATTTTGACCTGTTTGCCCGAGCTGATGTAATTCGGTCCCGATGAGTAACGACGCTCCCACAGCTTGACCCCATCGAAACCGTATTTCAGCGTAATCATTTCATGGGAAGTGCCGTTCCATGACTGGCCCGTTGCGGCAAGGTCGCCACTGCCGGCTGTCAGTGCTGCCAGCTGGTCGGAGCCATTGGCCGGCCCGTTAAAGGTTGCGACCCAGATAGGCGTGCCGTCAGGATTGGCACCATCTGGGCTGTATTTGATTATGACCAGATCATCATCGCCGGAGACGTTTTGGCTGGTTCCGCCGACAAAAATGTTGTTGAGGGAGTCAACTACAACCGCAGTGCCGAAGTCATTGCCGTTTGCCGACTGGTTCCAGGTATGCTGCCACAGCACCGCACCCGTCACTCCGCTGTACTTGATGGTATGGATGTCCTTGTTCATGCCGTTCCAGATATAGCCGGTGACGATGACATCATTATTCGCATCGACGACAATGGCGGTGGCCTTGTCCGACCCTCCTGCCTTGTCATAGGAGGCACTCCAGGCAATACCCAGGCCATCGGCCTTGAATTTTACCGTGTAATAATCGTCATTGGTACCGCCGGCCAGGTTCCGGTAGCCGGTCATCAGGAAATTCCCCGCTGAATCCACGGCCGAAGCCTGGGTCTCCTGAGTCCCCGGCTGAACATCACCCTTCTGCCAGACGATATCTCCGCCTGCGGCAAAACTCTGACCGACGACGGCAAAAGGGGAGAACAGCAGGGAATCCCCAGGATCTGCCCTTGCCTGTGGATCGATCGGCCATATCTGTTCAAAAGGGAGACAATGGCGTGTTTCATCAACTTTGCTCCAGTAGATCCATTGATTTCATCTCTCATGTTTACCATTGCGTCACCGAATTCCATGAATTGTCAGGCCAGGCCCCGGTCGGATGACAGTTAACCCCCCACTGACCCGCTCCACGCGGGAAACTGCCGCTATAGATGTAATTGCCTGAATATTCGTAGAGGTTGCTGTTGGCACCCGCCTGTCCGCCGGAAACAGCTCCCCCCGGTGCTTGTAGTCAAGGCAGTTGCTTACCATCAGCCGCGGCAAGCCACTGGTATGGGGCGTGTGGCATTTGGAGCAGGAGTAGGAATGCTGATCATTGACACCCCAGCCTTTCACGGACTGATGGATGCGGTCGACGCTTTTCCAAGGCTTGGTCTTGTCTTTACCGGCAGAGAGATTGTTCTTGTTATGGCAGCGCAGGCACAGCCCGGCAAATTTACCGTCATCCTCTGAAATGCGCGCTCCCTCAAAGGTACTCTGGTCAGTATGCACATTGGGAGTAGGATTGAAGTTGGGCTGCCCTCCCGGAGGATTACCAAGATTTGGCTGAGGTGCATCTTCCCGGTAAGGAGAGGTCAGCCAGGTACCTTTCAGCATCGGCACCGCATAGGCCTGTTTGCTGCCCAGCGTCGGGCTTACGCCGTGGGGATCATGACATGGTGTGCAGAGTCCGTTTATCTTGTTCTGAGCCGAAGTGGAACTATTGAGGAAACGGCTGGCTTTCATGTGGCCGCCCTTTACCGGCATGTTCTTTTTATAGTCATAGCGCGGCTGGGTCCAGGGACTGGAGGCACCGAACCAGAGCGAGTCGTAGTAGCCCTTGATCGGCGAGGTGGCGAGGAAGGTGGAACCGTAACCCCACGGCGTCGTACCCGAATTCTGGGTCATATGACAGTCGAAGCATTGGCCTGCTCCGGCGTTGTAGGGATTTACCGCACCGGCAGCAGAATTGGCTGAGGCTTGGTAACTCATGCTGTAGCCCCCTTTACCAGCCTGGGTCTCCTTCAGGTTGGCACCGTTATAGGTACCATTGAAGGTGACGTAACTGGACGTGACGCCGACTACTTTGGAACCATGGGAACTGTGACAGTCGAAGCATTGTACATTCTGACTTCCGCCACGAAGATCAGGAATAGCACTGTCGATGCCATTCGCCTGGCTGTATCCCCCCTGGTTGGCAACGGCATTGCCATGGGCCGAAAGCGCCTTGGTCACATTGTCCTTCTGGTTGGCGCCAGGGTAAGAGGTGGAATTGTATTTACCCCACGGGACAGTGCCGTTTTGCGAGTAACGGGCAGCAACGCTCTGCAGATCCCAGGCATACTGGCGCGGGGTCTTGCAGTCGTCGAATGGAATGCTGTTGTTGTTCTGATCGCTGTGACAGCTGATGCAGACGTTGGTTAGTTTCGTTACCTCCGCCCGCTCGTTGGCAGTGCCAATGTTGCTGCGCAAGGAAACTGACGGCGGTGGTGTACAGTTGTAGGCGGAGGGCCGTACGCCTGGCCCCCAAACCACCAGGTCGACCGGGGCATTTTTCACTGTGGAGTAATTGTTATAGTTGTAGCCCTGGTGGTGCTTGACGTCGATCAGCCCCTCGGGTGTGGATTCCCAGTGACATGAGTAGCAATGTTTGTTGGTTACCGTCACCCCCTGCACATGGTGTGAATTGGCCTTCATCTGGCCCATGACGTCCATGCGCATGCCGATGGTGCCGCTGTGGCACTTGGTGCAGTCCCTGGGCAGGCCGAACCCGGAATGTCGCGGCACAGGCTTGTTCATATGACAAGTGTTGCAGGGCTGGTTGTCGGCATGACTGTCGGTAAAACGATGCTCATGGCATGTGGTGCAAACCCGGCTGGCGTTGTGGCCATCGCCGCCATCTACCCGG
>CAWAFF010000049.1:0-9730 GCA_963780945.1 uncultured delta proteobacterium
TGTATGATTCTGGACTGGTAGGCTACCCCCACCACTCCGGTACCGTTGTTGCCAACCGCAGCAATGGTACCGGCAACATGGGTCCCATGACCATAATGGTCAAGGGGATCATTGTTGTTGTCGGCGAAGTTCCACCCCCGGACGTCATCGACAAAACCGTTGTTGTCATCATCAATCCCGGACATGCCGTTCGTCTCGGATGTATTTGCCCAAATATTGCCGATGATATCGGGGTGGTTGTAATCCAGCCCCGTATCAACAACAGCGAGAATCACCCCTTGCCCCCTGGAACTGTTCCACGCTGTCTGAGTGTTGATCTATTGAGCCCCCACAAGTCGTCGAAGGGATTTCCCCACGATCCTGAAGAAGAGAGAAAAAACGGGTCATTTGTGATCGTTCGACTGGCCACCTGGACCGGAACTGCATAGACCACATTCGGGTTTGCTGCATATTCCCTACAGATTGCTGGAATGTCCGCAGTATCTGAGGTTTCAAAGACATACACACTGGAAAGGTCAGGAATTTCGCTGCCTTTGGAAGCCCGTGCTGCTCGTCTCTGATACTTCGCCTTGATCATGCTGAGATGATCGGCTAACCGCCGCCGCCTTTCCGCAGCGCTTTCCTTTTTTGCCGCACCGCCCCGATCGAGGCCGAGCAGTTTTGAGAACAGGGGTTTCACGGACTTTATCGCATATTTTTGTTGTGGAGCCGGTCAAGGTCATCACCATTTGCCGGTGTAGCGGAAGCAAAAAAGTGTTGCTCCTCATGAATGATGTCAGCAGGCTCGGCGAGGCTGTCAGCAAATTTTATTATGAACCGACCGGGGATGACCTTAGGCTGTTGGTCACCCGGGATCTTCTTCTCGAAACGAGGAAGGTTCAGGGCGTTGAATCGTCTGTTGGCCAGAGTGCCAGATGTGGATGCAGCCGGCTGGACAAATTCCCCATTTCCTTTAAGCATCATATCGCAGGGTATGATCAAGTGTGAGAGAGGAGACACATCTGAAATTACATCCGATGCTACAGCTGGTGGCATTGTCGTCAGAAGTGACAGGACTGCTAGCATGGCACAGTAAAAAGCCTTAAATGAAAAGATTGTACGAATTTTCATTATCCCTCCTATCATTAGAAGAAGCTTTCAGCGAAATATTCATGCGTTGGATTTGTGACACGGTTAACAATGAGCGGACTGTACAAGGATATGGGTGTAGATACCTATCTTGATAATCAAGGTCTGACATTAAAGGCGTAAAATGAATAATGCATACAAAAAAAGTGCCAATATAATTTACTAATAATATATTAATTATCGACTGTAAAGTTGTTTCCAATAAGGGGGCGCAAAAGGGTAATTTTAAGTTGACACATGTGGGACACTCCCGATATTTCGTTGTAATACATGTCCCTGATTTTCCCTGGCGGCTGGTAGGCTAAAGAACAAGGGTTGGGGTCAGTGCCGTTATATCCTGACTAAGGAAGGGTGGAATCGATACTACGCACCTCTCTCATATTTTCGGTTTTTGACTTTGGATATGATTCCCGCCACAGCCCACGATTGCATCAGCCCGATGGGTGCCTCTGCGGAGGCTAGTCTTGGAGGGAGCGGTAAATTTAGAAGATGTGCGGTTGGTGAGCTGATAAGCCAGGCCCACGCTCCGGCACCGTTATCATGGATCGCGCCGTAGAATTGCTCCAGTTAACGAGGCTGTAAAAACACCTAGCCTTGGCTACCCAACAGGCCGTTGAAATTGAAACAGAGAAAACTGACGTTTTTGCCATATTGCCGCAATTAACCGCAATAGAATTCTGGAACTTCTGCCCGGAATTCCGGGGACAGGGATTTTCTGTGGGACACATTTTCTGTGGGACACATTACTTAATTCCCAGCCATGAACCCCTACGCCAAAGCTTCAATCTTCTTTATGATAAGCCAATCCGGAAACTGCTCGTGTCTCATCCGGAGTTTCCGGATGGGCACCAGATAGACATTGCTTCCAGCCCTCTTGGTACTACAATTAATGTAGATGACGTTTGACGAGGGGTGGAGGTGCTTTTATGGACGAAGACCTTGATCAGATGACACGTGATCAACTGATAGACGAGGTGAAAAAGTTACGGCAAGGCATCCGCAGGCATCGTGACAGCAGCCGACATGAACTCTGCTGGTACCATCCATCACTCTGGGAATTGCTTCCGGAGAGGACAGATCCGGTCCCCGTAGTACCGGAATGGCCGGAGTTCATGAGAGGCTGCGTCAGATACCGTCAGTCGCTGGACGAACAGGCGCCAAATGCCCCGCGGACCAATGAGCCATATGAAGAGTGAATCATCGGCCAAGGTGGGTATAGTGAATAAATACCCGCAAAGGAGGTAATGGGTCATGAAAATGAATCCCGTTGTCCATTTTGAAATGCCGGCTGAAGACAGGAAGCGCATGGCGGGTTTTTACACGGAAGTGTTTGGGTGGAAAACCGAGCTGCTGGGTGAAGATATGGGAAACTATGTCCTGGCCACGACAACCGAGACTGATGAAACAGGCCGCCCCAAAACACCAGGGGCCATCAACGGAGGATTCTTCCCGAAATCGGATGACATGCCGGGGCAATATCCTTCTGTGGTCATTGCTGTAGAGAACATCCAGGAGCAAATGAAGAATGTGGAAAAGGCAGGCGGTAAAGTGCTCGGTGAACCGATGGACATACCCGGAGTTGGGTTGTATGTATCGTTCATGGATACGGAAGGCAATAGAGTAAGCATGCTGCAGCCGCATCGCCGGTTTCAGGAATAAAAGAGGAATAATAAATGAAGAACACCCCTCCTATTTTCGCTATAAGACACGAAAATAGGAGGGGTGTCCCCAAATGGCGCTACTGTACAAATTTTACTGCTTTATAAACTACGGCACACTGGTGAACACACCTGTACCACTATCAACCTCCAATATATAGCCGGTGGCGGTGAAGGTCAAGAGTGCCTTGGTGCCGTTGGCACCGCTGAAGAGCAGTTGTCCGTCAATGGGCGAGTCCCCCTCCATTGCCACCGTCATCGGCTCCACGGTTGTGATGGTTACATAGCCGTGAAACGGATCATAAAAGGTGCCAGTCTGGTACATTAACCCGGTGTAGGTCTCGGTGTAGACAAAATCTCTTACCCAGTATGTTTTACCATTGGTGTCGTTTTTCAGCACCAGTGACATTTTGATGGTATCCTCGGTGCTAGTGCTGCTCAGGGAGACGGTGCCATAAACGCTGGCGCTGTACCCTCCTTCGGTTACCGTGAAAGAGTTAATGGTTATGACGAAGTTAGTGAACCCCTCGGTTGCCTGGTCGTATAAGCCGCTGAAACTCACACTCCCGGTCAAGCTACCGCCACTATCTTGAATTACTGTAGTTAGTGAAGGTGATGGTGCCGCTGAAGGCCCCGCTTCCCTCGTTAACAGAGACGGAATAGCTTCATCGAACCACTTACGAGGCCGGGCTCAGATGCCTCGCTCATCGCGCCAACCAGGCTTGGGCTGCCTTGTTTCGCAGGGGCTGAGACGGCTTGCCTTGCTGCTGCCTTCAGAGTGTCGCCCAGCCACTGCAGTCGCGAAGAATCAGGCTGTGCAGCGCTGCCTTCTGTGACTACACCGACTAAACTCATGGTAGAGCCGATTTGGCCCCCCTCGTAGGCATCGACCGAAAGGGCCTCGGCATTGCTTGTGGTGACGGTTGCCTGACTGGTGATGCCACTGTAAGTTAATGCCTGTGGCGTTTCGCCTCCGCCTCCGCCGCTGCCACAGGCGGCCAGAGTAAGCGACATGCCGAGAAGAAGGTGCTTCAGCTGTTTGTGGTTGATCATGTTTCCTCCTGAATTAAATAAAATGGCTTTGCATGTTACTTATGCGCGCTGTTTAAAACCGTCAAATAGATATGCACATTACAGGCCAACATAATCGTTAGATCCCTTGTCAGTCCTCCATTGCGCATTCCCCGTCAAGATCCGTTTTCAACTGGCGCTTGCACCCCTACCCTTCCATGGCGTGGCAGCCAAAAACGCTTACATACTTACCCGTTGACGTACTTGTCGCATTACCTGTCAGGCTAACCCATTGAAGTATAAATAAAAAATACTGGGATTTTTCTAAGGGATCTCTCTAACTGACGTTGTTTATTCGTTCACTAAACTGAAGGTTTTCAACTCAGGAGGCAATTTCAAATGTTGGGGAAAGGACTTGAACCGTTGGTCGCGCAAGACTTAACTTGAATTGCGGGGAGATGGAAGCCAATAAACTGCCCCCAGCAGGTTAAAGGCCGTGGAAATTCTTTCATTACAAATTACTAAATTAAAAAACCTTTAAATGTTATAGGGTTATGACTTAATTATGCAATGGTATTAATGTTGCTTGAGTAGGCCGGGTGACAAAAGTTGCCCAAACCAAAACAGGAGGAAGAGATTATGAAAAAGATTATGTCAATGTTGGTGTTGTTCGGATTAGTGGCTGTATTTTTTGCGTCGTATGCTCAAGCAAGGTCTAGCATGCTCTCCGGTGTCAACAGTACCTGCGGCACCACTTATAGCTGCGGATTATGCCACATTGATCCAAAGGGAGGGGGACCATTGACCTCTGGCGGCACTGGCTATGTGAACTCTGGTAATGATTCCTGCTATTTCTGCGCAAGTAAATGCGGCAGCACTAACTGTACTGATGCTGATAATGACGGTTATTTCCTTGAGGCAACTTGTGGCACAAGTCTTGACTGCAATGACAGAAGTCTTGCGATTAACCCAGGAGCCGTTGAAGTTTGCAGCGATGGCATCGATAACGACTGTGACGGCAAAGTTGACTGTGCAGACAGCGATTGCACAGCCCAGTGTCCTTCCACCTCGCCTGAAGTATGCAACGACCTCGCTGACAATGACGGTGACCTGAAGGTTGACTGCGCCGACCGTGATTGCCGCAATGACTCCGCCTGCGCGAGCACCGGTACAGAAGGTAAAGGCAAGACATGTAGCGACGGCAAGGACAATGACGGCAACGGCTTCATCGACTGTGCAGACACAAAATGCGCAATCAACGCTGCCTGTAAGTAGGCAGTATATAATTTGCTCTATTTGATGTTATTAAAAAGTCCCCGCCTTTGGCGGGGACTTTTTACGTTTGATTCGGTAGATAGTGTACACCTGTTCCGCCAGTGACAGAGAATGGCAATATTCATTGACAAGATTTGTACAGTCTTGCGGGGTACATGTCTTGCGGGCCCGGGTCGTCTTTTGAATTAAGTATGATGTCCCGGAATTATGAGTTATGACACTCACGGTTCAGAAATCAGATAACCCCTTGTCAAAACGGTGGACCATCTCCCGCGCCACTGCAAAAATACCGATGCCGGTTGGGCAGACGGTGTCGCAGCGGCCGCAGAGCAGACAGCCGAGTTCTCCCCAGTTTTGCGGATCAGTGACAAGTTTGTGATGAATTCGGCGACGGGTTCTCAGTGCCTGAGTGCCCAGCGGATTGTGGCCGCTCGCCTCCCGCATGAAGCCGTCCAGCTGGCAGGAGTCCCACATGCGACTGCGCTCTACCGCACCGGTGTAGCGCCAGTCCTGGACGCCGAAACAGGTGCAGGTGGGACAGGTAAGGTTGCAGGCGGTGCAGGCGATGCAGCGGTCGCCGATGTCGGCCCAAAACTCGTCCGGGACGAGATTCGCCTGGAGCAGCGCCGCGGCGCGCAGGATGAAGTTCTCATTCTCGTCCACCAGGGCTCCCGACTCCTGTTTAAGCCGCTCCATTGTTTCCGCCGGGGCGCTGTCCGGCAGCTCCGAAATGATGGTCATGCCGGTCTCTGTATAAGGAACAACCAGCCACTGCGTCCCTTCCCAGACAAACTCCAGGTCGCAGTCTCCTCCGGCAACCGGTAGCAGTCTGCCGCCGGGACCGCAATAGCCGGAGACTCCTGCGATCACAGCCCTCTGCCGCTGGCGGAAATAGATATCGTCACGCCGGGGCGGCGGCAAAGAAACGGTCGATGAAGCGCAGGCAATCGAGATCGCGGTGGGTAAACCCGGCGACGAACAGCGGCAGGGCCGGGGCTGCCTCCTCTTCGATCCTTCCCTGGGTGGCGGTGAAGACCGGACCATGATGTGGAAAGAATGCCGCTGTCGGCTTTCCCGGCAGCCGTCCACCCTGCAGGGCGGGCGGGCCCTCCCCCAGGAGACCCAGTGACCGGGTACCATCCAGGAGCAGAATCGGCAGGCGCACCTGGTATCTTTCGGTCAGGCCGGAGAAAAAGCCGGGCAGTCCATCGACGGTAAGAATTTTCATGGCGCCCTCCTGACCATCGCCGCGCAGACCTTGAATTCGGGTATTGACGACTCCGGATCAAGCGCGTTGTTGGTGAGGGCGTTGGCCGCCCCTTCGGCGAAATGGAACGGCATGAATATGACCCCGGGAATTACCATCTGCGTCACCCGCGCCTTCACCCGCACCTCGCCCCGCCGGCTGGCCACGAGCACCTCGTCACGGTTCCGTACCCCAAGGCGCGCGGCATCATCAGGATGCAGCTCCACGAAGGCCTGGGGCTCCTCCCGGTCGAGGAGATGGGTGCGGCGGGTCATGGTGCCGGTATGCCAGTGGAAGTAGGTGCGGCCGGTGGTAAGCACAAAGGGATACTCGTCGTCAGGCAGCTCCGCCGGGGGTCGGTAGGCGGCGGGGCTGAAATGACCGCGGCCGCGGGGGAAGTGATCCATGTGCAGCACCGGAGTGCCGGGGTGATCTCGGTCAGGGCAAGGCCACTGCAGCCCGTGCAGGTCGAGTCGGTCGTAGCCGATACCGGCGTACTGCGGCGTCAGGCCGGCAATCTCGTCCATCACCTCCGACGGATGCGAATACCGCATACCGTCATAGCCGGCGCGTTCGGCCAGGGCGCAAAGGATCTCCCAGTCAGCCTGGGCTTGTCCGGGGGGCGCCACCGCCCGGCGTACCCGTTGCACCCGCCGCTCCGTATTGGTGAAGGTACCCTCTTTTTCGGCATAACAGGCGGCCGGCAGCACGACATCGGCCATAAGAGCGGTCTCGCTGGGGAAGATCTCCAGCACCACCAACAGTTCCAGGCTCTCCAGCGCCTTCCGCACGTGGGCCTGGTCAGGATCGGAAATCATCAGGTTCTCCCCGACGATGAACATTCCCCGCACCTCACCATCAGCCGCCGCGTTAATGGCGCGGGTCAGCGGGAGCCCCGGAGCTTCCGGCAGGGCAGCTATTCCCCAGGCCCTGCGAACTTGTTGCGAACGACGGGATCTGCCACGCGCTGGTAACCGCTGTAGAATTCCGGCAGGGCTCCCATGTCGCAACCTCCCTGCACGTTATTCTGCCCCCGCAGAGGGTTTACCCCGGTGCCGGGGCGCCCCACATTGCCGGTGAGAAGCGCGAGCGCGGCGCAGCAGCGCACGTTATCAACCCCGTGGGTATGCTGCGTAATCCCCATGGAGAAGAAGATCATGGCCTTTTCCGCCCCGGCGTACATCCTGGCCGCGGCAATGATCTCCGCAGGGTCGAGGCCGGTAAAGGCGGCGGCTTTCTCAGGGGTCCATCCGGCTACCACTGCCGCCAGCGCCTCGTAATTTTCGCACCGACCGGCAATAAACGCCTGATCAGCCAGCCCTTCGGCAATGATGACATGCATCATCCCATTAAGCAGGGCCACGTCCGAGCCGTTCCGGTGGCGTAGGTGCAGGTTGGAATGAAGGGCTAGACGGATACGGCGGTTATCGGCGACGATCAGCCGCGTCCCGCGACGGGCGGCATTGAGAATGCGGTTGCCGATCATGGGGTGCTGCTCAGTGGTGTTGGAGCCGATAACGAGGATGAGGTCGGCCTGTTCGATGCAGGAGATGGAATTGGTCATGGCCGCCGATCCGAAGCTCTCGCCGAGCCCCACGACCGTGGAGGAGTGGCAGAGCCGGGCGCAATGGTCGACATTGTTGGTGCCGAACACTGCCCGGGCCAGTTTCATTAACAGGTAATTTTCTTCGTTGGTCGCCTTGGCGGAGGAGGCAAACATTACCGCATCTGCGCCGTGGCGCTCCTGTATTTGCTTAAGGCGGTCCACTATCAGGCCGAGAGCCTCGTCCCACGAAGCGGGGCGCAGTTCCCCATCCCGGCGGATGAGAGGGGTGGTGAGCCGGTCGGGATGGTTAACGAAGGCATAGGCATTCCACCCCTTGACGCAAAGCCCGCCCGAGGTTAACAGGATTGGTGGCGCTCGGTTCGACACCCACAAGGCGGCCGCCATCGCTGACGAGATAAAACGCACAGCCGACGCCGCAATAGGGACAAGTGGTCAATGTTCGAGTCACAGCGCCCCCCTGACATGCTCGACCTCATTCAACCAGAAGACGGGACCATCCTGGCAGCAGTAGAGATGATCGATGGCGCAATGGCCGCACTTTCCGACCCCGCAACGCATCTGGCGCTCCAGGGAAATGGCGATATTCCCGGAAGGCAGCCCCTTCTTCTTGAGCTCGGCGATCACCGGGCGGTACATCACCGGCGGGCCCACCAGGATTGCCATGGTTCGCCCAGGATCGAAAGCTAGGGGGGGAATGAGCGAAGTGATCATGCCGATGCTGCCGCTGTAGCAGTCCCCTTCGGTGATCCGGTCTACGGTCCGGCTGCAGGCGAAGCGGGCCG
The DNA here is from genome assembly GCA_963780945.1 of uncultured delta proteobacterium. Classification (GTDB taxonomy): domain Bacteria; phylum Desulfobacterota; class Desulfuromonadia; order Geobacterales; family Geobacteraceae; genus Geotalea. The sequence goes on from CAWAFF010000049.1 coordinate 8,668, forward strand.
AGGCTTCCCAGGCAGCCAGCTCCTCCTTGAACATCAATCCGCAGGGCTTTTGGCGCCGTACAGGATGGTGACCTGCCCGAACTCGTCCGGGCGGTCCTCGCAGTACTGGATCAGAGAGCGCAAGGGAGCCAGGCCGCAGCCACCGGAAATCAACAGCAGGTCTTGTCCCCGCAGCCTCGGCAGGTCGAAAGGGCGGCCGTAAGGGCCGCGGATGCCTACCATATCCCCGGCCGCCAGGCGGTGCAGAACGCCGGTCAACGTTACCGACCCGCCGCACCCCAAGCTCGAATGTCCCGGCTCGGGTGGGTGAAGATGAAATCGAAAATGGCGCCTCCCCAACCCCCAGCAGGGAGAGCTGCACGAACTGTCCAGGCAGATGGTCGAGCGAGCGCCCCTCCGGCAACCGCAGGCGGAAGAGCTTCTCGCTGGGGGTAAGGTCAGTTACGGCAAGGATTTCACAATCTACCGGGACATACAGGGACGTCAGGGGATGGTGCACGGAACACTCCTCATATCTCAGCTATATGCTTCTACTTTTAACATACCTGCCTTCAATACTCAGCAGATATTGTTACAGGTTCTAGCAGTTTTCCAAGGTGCTAATCTTTGAAAATGGTTCAAGCATAAGCAAGCCGGACATCTGGTTTTTCATCTTGACCGCGGTGTACAATCATACTCCCGATAGCGCAGCATTCGGCGCAATTCCCGTAGTTCTTCCGGCATCATGTGGCATTCCGGAAGCAGATTCACCCGGAGTAAATCGGCTATTTTCTCAGCATCTGCTCTGGCGCTCTTCTTCTTTGGCCGCCGTGATCGCTTTCAGCATTGCCGGATGTGCAACGTTAGGTCAACAGCATGGGGCGTCAAAAAGTCATACCCTCAATCTGGCCTTACATACTTACCTATTGACGTACTTGTCGCATTACCTGTCCTGCTAACACATTGAAGTATAGATAAAGGTACTCGAATTATGTGAATTGATACGACAAATAATGACTGCCTGTTGCTTACTTAGAGGAAATGGCTTGAAGGGGAGACAGCGACTACACTGTCTCCCCAAAGG
>CAWAFF010000050.1:0-38737 GCA_963780945.1 uncultured delta proteobacterium
GTCATCCGTTGCGACAGTTCCAGGAAGCGGCTATTCCCCAGAACATCGGCCGCCTCTTGAAGAAATGCCGCAAAAATGAAGCGAAAACCACCACCACCGGTGCCGATTTCCTCCTGCATCCGAATCAGGTTGCCCAGGTAAAGAATTGCCCGCCGATCCCCAAGCCTGGCCGGCCAGCACTCCACCTGGTTCGCCAGATAACCTATGCCACGGGTTCCAATAAACGGAAACGGCACCGACAGCATGAAGCGACAGACCTCGCGGATTCCCTGCCTGATAGCCGGCGCCAGATCTAGCTCTTTCGGAACACTGGTGATGGTGTACATCTTCCCTTTCGGAGCAAGTGCCCCCTGGGCAAAACGGGCACGCGCCAGGTCGGCAGCGGCGCAGAGCACCGGTTCGGGAAGCACCGGATCGCTGATCAGATAGTCATTGCCCTTTTTCCCGTAGGCAACCAGATTATGTGCATTGAAATGAAAACGTAGCGCCGGCGGGAAATAGGGGAGCCAATAGACGCCGGTTTGCATGCCGACCGGCATCCCCTGGGCAAGATACCGGTCCAGCTCGGCCATGGCCGGTCTGGTCCTTTAAAAGTGCTGCGCGCCACGCCAATCTTAAGCCGCTTGGTCACCCGGTTGAAGATGCTGCCGGGGGTGGTGCGAAAGGTGGTGAGCGGCAGGCCGTTGATCCTGATGAAGGGCAGATAGCCGAAGAAAAGACCGCCACCGATGCCAAACGCCATCGCCTCGGAGATGGGGAGCCCGTGATGGTTCAAGAGATTGGCGGTGACGCCGCTTTCGCAGTGGGCCGTTTGGCGGTGGGGAAATTCCTGATTCACGTAAGGGTCCTTGGTTATCGTTTAAGTGCCTGCTGATTTCCCTTAGGTTCAGTGCTGAATGTCACCAATCTCAGTTGGTTCCGGGATGCGACAGAGCTCTTCCACCGAGATCTCTGAAGATCGAAGCATAGAGCGACAGCCGCGCGGGGTTCAACTTGCCGAAGGGCCCCGGCTTCATATGCCTGCGCACCTGCCAGCAGAAAAGCCCGGCATAGCCGGCGAGAAGCTTCGCATCCATCTGGTGCCGTGCCATCTGATAGGCCAGCGGGCTCAGTTCTCCTGTGCGCACCCTGGAGAGGACCGCTTCGACCTCGCTGCGGATGACGTCCCATGCCTGCATGTTGGCGATGTTGGCGGGTTCCCAGCCGGCGCTTTGGGCCATCACGTAACGGCCCGATTCATCCACTGCATAGCAGACCTCACTCATGCCATCAAAAAGGGCCTCGTCCTGGGGAACTTCATTTTTTCGCATGATCGCTCAATTCCTTACCTGTATCGTCACTGTCCTGAGATCGGCGAGCACAAAATATAAGGGCCGGGTTGAGCGAACCCAGGAGCCTATCGCACTTAGGAATGAATCTGCTGCGAGAATAGCAGATCGGTCCATATTCTCGGAAATTTTCGACAAATAGGTCCACTATTCATCTTCAAATTTCAGAAAATCTGTCCTCGACCTGCTATCCACTCGCTACGATCCTCTAAGTCAGACAGGCTCCTAGAAATAACGTCCGATCTGCAGTTCGATGGAATTGACCCCGCGGTTTTCGCGATAAAATCCGGCATTGGAAATATGATGCAGGCGGATAGCCGCGAAAGGGTTCCTGCCGTCTTGCTGCGGTAGTTCGCAACCCACCCCGAGCAGGGGGTTAAAGTTGTAGTGCAAGCCCTGCCCCTCGACCCGAAATTGAGTGTAGATCACCCCTATCCCGCCTTCGATATAGGGTCTCCACGTTCTGGCATCAAGTCTGCCGGGATAGTAGAGGGCGAGCATGTTAACCGACACCATCAGGTCGTTGTCAGGGGTAAGCGTGCTACCGGCAGCCGCTTCCACCTTGAACCTCAGAGCCTTGGGTCGATCCTGGCGCCAGACGGTGCCATAGTCGTAGATGGCAAATACCCTGGCCAGGAGAAAACTGATGTTTTCTCGAGGGTCGTAGGTGTAGCCATACTCAAGGGACATGCCGTACTGATCAGGCAGCGACTCTTTGGCAATGTCCTTAGTGGCTGGCCCGCTTCCAGTGTTGGTGGTGGGATCAGCTGCCTGGAGCGGTTCGGCAACAGGCTCCGCTGATTGGGCAGCGCACGGCGGTGGGTTGCCCAGCCCCAAAAGCATCACCAATAGCGTAGTAACGCTGGCGAGCAGTGGCGCTTTTAGTGCCGCAGGTATCATATTGAAAACCCCTTTGGGCCTTTTAACCTTCATTCCTATATTCGGGACAGGACAACTGACCCAAATTCGTTTGCACCGGCGAGCCTGAGGGCGCAGATACGCTCGGTCTCAAGGGGCACTGCAACCCCGGCCATATCACAGCCGGCTGCACCTGGTATATGGTAGGCCCGACCATTTTTAAGGATTAGGGCAGCAGCGGCCAAGTCAAAGGCTGCGGCGGCAGGCATGCTGCCGTAGATGGGCGCATAGCAGGCAACACGTGAATGGGCTGGAACTGCCGCATGATATCGGACAGCCAGTTCCCGGCGTCCGTCAGCACCCAGAAGCAGCAGTGCGTTGTCGGGAAAAGCGAGCTTTCCCTGGTAAAGATTTCCGGTGTCAACTGTGTCTATCGTGCAGTAGCAGTGGCTTTCGTCCTTACGGGTCAGCAGCAGAAAGGCGGCCCCTTCGCCGATAATCGAACTTTCCGCACCCGCATCCAGAGGTGAGATGGAGCCAGTGTGCTGTGAGCCGCGTTGGCGGTGCTGCAAATAGCCGATCAGGTCGGACAGCTCATCAATAGCCCCGAAAAGGACCGCATCGACCCTTCCTTCCGCTAGCCATTGCCGCGCGCTCACGAGAGCAGATGGTACGGACATGTCGAACTGGCTGACAGTGAGGCTTGGTCCTTTGGCGCCGAGCATGATCGAGATATTGGCCGCTGCCGCATTGTGCACCGAATTGGCGAAGTGGGTCGGCGAGGCGCAGATATCGCCGTCACCGATGATGGAGTCGAGAAAGGCGAAGGTGGTTGCCGTCGCGCCGTAGCCACTGGCAACGACGACCCCGAGCCGGCTCAGGTCGGAGCCGAGCAGGCCGCCATCCGCAAGCGCCAGGTGGGCACCGAGTAGCCCCATCTTGGAGTAGTGGTCGATCCTCCGCAGGGTCCGCTTGGGCACGAACTCCTCGAGACGCTCGGTCTCAGCCCGAAAGGCCGGAAGCTGCAGCGGGCCATGCGCCGACGGCACCGTAAGCTCTGTCACCATGCTGGTACCGCTTTCCAGCGCCGCCGCAAAATCGGTCACGCCACAGCCGAATCCGCCGGTTATTCCGATCCCCTTGATCGCCATCTGCATTACGCTATACCCCTTGTGCCCAACAGTATGACCGAGTTGTTGCCGCCAAAGGCAAGTGACTCCGAAAGCGCAACCTGACCCGTAACCTTGGTACATTCTATCAGCAGGCGTTCCTCCCAGCTCCGGGTCGGCAGTGGTAAAACCGGCACTGCCCGGAATCATGCCGCGCTCCAGGCAGGCAATAGTGAAGACAGCTTCAATGGCGCCCGCGGCCCCCAGTGTATGGCCGGTATATCCCTTGGTGGAGATGAAAGGTACCCCGGGAAGCAGGTCGGCCAGAACCCGGCTTTCGACCCGATCGTTGTCGGGTGTGCCGGTGCCGTGGGCATTGACGAAGGATACACTCTCCGCAGGGGTACCGCAGCAGGAAAGGGCCTCGGCGATTGCTGCCCTCAGACCCTCTCCGTCCGGTTTGGGAGCGGTAAGGTGATGAGCATCACAGGCCGAGCCGTAGCCGAGCAGGTAGGAGCGGGCGTGGCTGCCTCTTTTTTTGCGCACCTCTTCCGATTCCAGCACGAGCATGGCCGCCCCCTCGCCCAGGTTCAACCCCTTGCGGTTTCGATCGAACGGCTTGCAGGGAGAGTCGTCACTGATCATCAGCGAGATGAAGCCATTATAGGTGATCCTGCCGAGTTCATCGGCACCGCCGGCAATGGCGAGGTCGCAGATACCACCCCTGATCCAGGAGGCGGCCAGGCCGACCGCATCTGTCCCAGAGGCGCAGGCGTTGACCACGGTCTGGCAGGGTCCGGTGAGCTCGAATTCGCGGGCGATGACCGCGGCTGGGTTGCTGCGCAGAATCCGTTCGATCGGCTCCAGGTCAGGGTCGAGGCCGGCCCGGTAGTCGCGGCAGAACTGCTCGTTGTTCATGGCGCTGCCGACGGTTGTGCCGACGCAGACACCGACGCGAGCCCGCGCAAAGTATCCAGATCAAGTCCCGCATCGGCCATTGCCTCCCGCGCCGCATGCAGCCCCAGCGCGCTGGTGCGTAGAAGCTCCGGCGGCTCATGAAATCCGGATACCTCGAACACCGGATAGCGGGTCGGGTGGCTGCTGGAAAAACGTGATGGGGCAGCCGGAGCCCGCTTGCCGCTGTACAGAGCTGCCATGCAATCGTCCAGGTTTGTCCCCGCCGCGCAGATGCATCCCAGGCCGGTTATGGCGACGGGCCAGGGGTGGGTCATTGCGGCCAGGCGTCCTTCGATGTAGGCGGCCAGAGCGCTCACCGATTGAAAGGCGGTACGCCCCTCTTCCATGTCCTTGATCTCGATGCCGAAATGTTTCTGTACCAGCACCACCAGTTCCACGGCGTCGAGGGAGTCCAGACCGAGACCCTCGCCGAAGAGCGGTGCATTGTCATCGATTTCTTCAGGGCTCAGTTCCTCAAGGTTGAGATCTTCAACGAGGATTTTTTTCAGTTTATCTTTGATATTCATGGCAATGGCTCCTTGAAAATGAATTAGCATATCGTTAATAATCAATTATTTAGATACCATATCTTAAAGTAAAAGGTTAGGTAACGGCGTGAAGCAGTTGCAGCATTTATCTTTATTTGTGGCAATCCCCCTACCCTTTCGGATGTGGTTTGCCGGGACCAACCGGAGCCCACATATCAAAAAAATTGAAGAACTGATAGGGGTTTTCGGAAACGAATTCCTCCAGCGCGCTGACAAATTCGGCGGCGTAAGGGCGGTAAGCTTGAGATGACCTGCCCAGCTGCTCGGGCACCCTGATGATTCGCGCCACCTGCAGTGCGTAGCCTCCGTCCCGTGCTTGATAGGGAAAGATGACGGCCACTGGTGCGCCGGTCGCAGAGGCAAGCTTGTACGGGCTGAAGGGCAAATCGACCGGTTGCCCAGGAAATCTACGCTCACTGTGCCCGACTCCCCGCCCATGACGCGGTCCCCCATAATACAGAGGATTTCACCATGTTTCAAGACCTGAAGCATCTCGAGGGTCCCACCCAGGTAGCCGGCCGGATCAACGATCCGATAGGGAGCTCCGTCTCCGCCATGTTCGAAAAAATGCCGGTCCAGGTCCCCCTCTTCCCGGTGAATGAGGAGGCTCACCTGTGTCTTGAGTGCACTCAGACTGGACATGGCCAGCTGCCAGCAGCCAACATGGGCGGTGACAAATACCAGTCCATGCCCCTCGGCAAGGAGCGCTTCAAGCTCCTCCAACCCGGTCAGGCTAACTTTGAGATGCTCCGACCCTAGAATGCCGAGAATGGCCCGGTCCACCAGGATACGGCCGATACCAAGGTTAAGGCGGTAACTGTCCCATAGCCCAGCCAAAGGGTTCCGACCGGGGAAGCGTCGTTTCAGGTAATGGCTTGAGCGTGCCCTGACCGAAGGTCGAAACAGGGTGTAGTAGAGCACCACGAACAGCAGCAGGGTATACGCAGCTTTTCTGCCGCCGATACGGATGAGAGCGTAAAATATCCCATGTTGCCAGCTGCTGCCGATGCTCCGGCTGGTCCACTGCCGAGGCGGTGCCGGCAGCAGCATCCTGATGCTGCGCCAATTCCGGATCATTTTCTTTTCCCACTTCTCGCAGCGCTAGTCCTCCTTATCCATAAGGCGGCGCGTCGTGTTCCTGGTGAACTTCATGAATTGGCTGAAGTTGCCCAGAAAGCGCAGCCAGCTGTCCGGCGAGCGCCAGAGCATGGTGACATAGCCCCAGAGCACCTTGGGCCGCTTGAAAGTGGTTCCGGTAGAATTCCTGGAACAGCACCTCCAGCCGCTCCCGAGTCATCCCCTTGGTGACGAAGAGGAAATTCATGCAGTCCATCTTCTCCCAGTCCTCCTCGAACTCGCCCAGCTCATGGATCTTCTCGTAGATCGGCGAGCCGGGAAACGGGGTGAACTTGGCCAGATTGAAATCGTCGATCGGCAGCGAGAAGACATACTTCATGCTGCGGCGGATGCTCGCCTCGTTCTCGCCGGGAAGCCCCATCATCAAGAGGCCCTTGGTGCGAAGCCCGGCATCCTTGATCATGCGGATCTTATGCGCCAGTTGGTCAAGGTCGGCGTTCTGGCGGTGCTGGGCGAGGAGTTCCTCGTCGCCGCGTCTCGATGCCGAGGCTCATCATCCAGCAACCGGCGCTCTTCATCCGGGTCAGCAGCTCGTGATCGATATGCTCCGCCCGCACCGCGCAGTTGAAGGTCATGCCGAGCGGGCGGTCGATCATCATGCCGGTGAATTCCTCGACCCGCTGCCGGTTGAAGGTGAACTGGTCGTCGTAGAAGTTGATGTGCCGGATGCCGAAACGCTCCCTCAGGTAGCGCAGGTGCTCGTAAAGGTAGGTGGCCGAGTTGTAGCGGAAGCTGCGGCGAAAGACCGAACGGTCGCAGTAGCTGCAGGCGTAGGGACAGCCGCGGCTGGAGATGCAGCTGGTGTTCGGCGTCTTCGGGTAGTTGAAGATCGGCAGCATGTAGGAGTGCGGGAAACCCGGCCAGCTTCTCGTAGGCGGGAAAGGGGAGATCGTCCAGTTCAAGGCCCTTGTCCCGATAGCCGGTGAAGCAGGCCTCTGTCCCCTGGCGATAGATGATTCCCTTGACCGCAGCGGGATCGTCATGGCCCATGCCCATGAGCTCGGCCATGGTCTCTTCCCCTTCGCCGATGACGGAGAAATCCATTGCCGAATAGTTGGGAAAGAGCTGCTCCTTGAGCGCCGAAACGTGCGGGCCGCCGAAGACCGTCTTGATGCCGGGAACCGCCTCGCTGTGCCAGCTCGGCGATCCTGATTCCGTCAAGGAAGCTGGAAGTGGTGCAGCTAAGGCCAATGAAGGCAGGCTTTTCCGCCAGCAGATAGTCGCGGATTGCCCGGTCGGAATCAGGGCGCGCGTAGCAGTCGATAATGTCGGCCCTGTTGCCGCGCTGCTCCAGATAGGCCGCAATACTGGCAAGTCCTAGCGGCGGCATGATGTTGGCGATGCGGGAGATATCGTGGCCGGCCGCGTCTGCCCGATAGCCCAGCGGATGCACCAGGAGAATTTTCTTGTCGTTCAGCATGTTAATAGTCACTCCTTGGGGAACCTGATCAAGGTATCCCAGAGTAGCCCGCGGTAGCCGAAGCGGTGCATGATTGCAAGCCTCTTCTGCCCCTCGGCAGGCGGAAATACCCTGTCCCGCCTGTTCATGAACGATGCGCTGATCATCTCGTTCATCACCTGCGCATCGATCTCCGGCGACTGGTAGTAAGCCGGCTCGCGCAGGGGTGCGTCCTCGGCAAGGAGACCGTCCCTGACAGCGAGCTTCAAAAGGGGCGTCCCCGGCAGGATCCGTATGCCGGAGAAAGCAAATACAACGGTATGCTCCAGTTGTTCAAGGTTCTTAAGTCCCTCGGCCACTGTTTCCCTGGTTTCGCCAGGTCCACCGAACATGACGAAATGGGCGCAGGGGAGCCTCTCGGCGACGCAGGCCTGGTTGGCCTCCAGCGCGTCCTGAAAGCTGAAGCCTTTTCCCAGGAGCGGAGGGTGGTGTCACTGGCCGCATCGGTGCCAAGCTCGGCAGCATAGAGGCCGGCCCGCTTCATTAGAGCAATATCTTTCCTCGCCACGCCTTCAGGGCGCATGTAGCAGCACCAGCGAATGGAGAGCTCACGGCGGATGATCTCTTCAACCACCTCCAGGTAGTGCCCTTCGGCATCGTTGAAGACCGAATCGGTAAAAAAGAAGCTGTCGACGCCGTGGTCGGTCTTGATCCTCTCCAGGTCGTCCACCACCGAGCCCGCCTCACGGCAGCGATAGCTGTCTCCCTCCAGGGTGGGGTAGCTGCAGTATATGCAACCATGGGGGCAGCCGCGCTTGGTCTGCAGGTTGATCATGCCGCTTTTTTCCAGGTAGAAATTGATCAACTCACTGGAGTAGAGCGGCGAGGCCATCTCATTTCCAACCAACAGCCGCTCGCCGCGAAGAAGCTTGGGGGGCGTGATCCCCTGCGAGAGGTCCCGGATAAGGTCGCAAACCAAGCGCTCTCCTTCACCCACTATGCCGTAGTCGGCGCCGGTGTAGAGCAGTAGTTCCTCCGGCATGATGGAAAAGGCGGGACCGCCTATAATGATTGGCGCCTGGGACCCGCCGTGAATCACCTCAATCAGTCGCTTGGCAATTGCCGGATAACCTGTGGAGCTCAAAGAGTCACAGTTATCCAGATTCCGAATCGAAAGGCAGACGTAGTCGGGGGCGAAGACCACTAGCCGCTGGCGCAGAAGCTCCTCCGACTCGCCTGAAGCGAGAAAATCGAACTGCTCCAGCTCGTGCCCCTCTGCCGCCAGAGCCGAAGAAATCACGGCTAGGCCCAGCGGGTAGACTGGATATGGCTCCGTCGTTATATTTGAGGAGACCAGCAGGACCCGTTTCATGCTTCGGTTTTCGCCTTGGCAAAGGAGCGCTTCCTGCGTGGATTATAACGATAGTAGGTGTCGTCCTCCATCTCGCGCTGAATCACCTTCTTGAAAAGGTTGCCCATTTTCAGCTGATGACCGCCTTCGGCATAGAAGGTATCCCAGGCGTAGTAATACATCTCCTGAAGCTTCTCGGGGGTCATGAGCTTCGGCTGGAACACAACCTTATCGGCAGAGTAATCGCTCCAGTTGCTGCTCAAAAGCCTCCCTTCGTTCGCCAGCTGGGTGCGGCAGGGGGAGTGCGGGAATGGCGTCATGATGGTGAACTCCGCCACGTCCAGCTCGACTTCCAGAAGGAAATCGACCAGGCGCTTGATGTAGTCCTCGTCCTGCTCGTCGGTGCCGAGGAGGATCGTCCCCTCGACGCCGATGCCATGGTCCTTGAGACGCTTGATGCGGTTGCGGATGACGTCGGAGGTGTCGAAGACCGCCTGGTAGACGTACCAGGCACCGGCATCGGCAGCGAGCTTGAGGACCTTGTCGTCATCCATGATCGGGTGGGAGACCCACTTCTTCTTCAGCGGCGCCATGGCGGTGAAGAGCTCGACCAGCCACTGCCGGTCCTGGGCCAGCGAGTTGTCGACGATGAACATGCGGTTGTTCTGGATCGCCTCCATCTCCTCGATCACCTTGTCGATCGGGCGGGGGCGGAAGGTTTTCCCGCCGAGAAAGCCGGTGCAGCAGGGGAAGCAGTCGAACTTGCAGCCGCGCGAGGCATGCACCAGGTCGAGCATCTGCACGCCGCGGTAGTTGTAAAGCTCGCGGTTGAGAATCTCGCGGCGGGCGGTGCCGATGAGCGCCGCCTCCGGCGGGTTGTTCATGTAGTTATAGACCTTTTTCATCCCGCCGGCATTGAAGTCGGCAAGGACGCCGCTAAAGCGCCCTTCCGCCTCACCAAGAAAGATGGATCGGCGTGCCCCGCCACCTCTTCCGAATGGAGCATGGTGGCAATCCCGCCAAAGATAACCGGCACCCCGCGCTTGCGGAATTGCTGGGCAATCTGGAAGGCGCGAGGAAGCTGGCAGGTGAGCATGACCGAGATGCCGACCAGATCATAGGCAGTCTTCGAAGTCGATCTGTTCCAGGTTGTCATCAATGAAGGTTAAGCTCCACCTCCGGTGGAACACAGGCCGCAAAAACCACGGGGCCGTGCGGTGGGAGGTGGAATTCAGTCTGCCTGTCCAGCTTGGGCCAGCTGGGGTAAATCAGGATCATATTCATGGGCTTTTTCCTTGGGCCCCTGTTGGAGCGTCCAGTGTGATATTGATTCTTTGGTTAAAGTGCCATCCGCCCCGCCAGGGCGGTCTGGACCAGTTCAAAAAGCTGCTTGTGGCGGAGCCGTTGTGCAGGAGGCTGCCGTCGCGGTAAGGGTCATGGTTCCGTAACCGTTGGCGGCGGGCGGGGTGGCGGAAAGGACGAGAAAGAGGGCGCCGGGCGGGAGGGTAACGCAGCCAGCCAACGCGCTCCGGAACCGGGAGGTCGCAGATCCCGGCCAGCATCGTTGGGGCTTCCCCGAGCGCGAGATCTTCCAGGGCCAGACGCAGCGCGTCGAGGCCGTCCGCGTTCGTCGCGTTGATGGCGATGGCGGAACCGCTGAGGCCAAACTGGATCGCCGCATCGCCGAGAAAACAGTTGGCGAGGGTGTAGGCGAAGAGGTTCGGGCTGGCGAGCCCTCCCCCTTGCAGGAGGACGGTCCGGTGGTACTCCAGGTCGGTGGCAAGGCAGCCGAGCCGGGTGGAGACGACGACGCCGATCGGGCGCTTGGCGCTCCAACTCTCCAGCCCGGCATCGCGCAGGGCAAAGGCGATGGCGGCCAGCCCGAGCTTGGCATAGTCCGACATGCGCCCGAAACGCTGGTTCGGTTCCGGAAAAACCTCCTTGCGCGTCAAGGCCGGAAGCGGCCGGTCCGCAAGAGAGAACTCGCCCCCCTGACTCCCCCAGCCGAAGCCCGCGCCTGTGACCCAGCCGATGCCGGTAAGGTAGGCGTCCATTATGCCTCCCCCCGGCTGCAGGATCAGGGCAGCATTGACGCCGCCGAAACCTGAGTTGGTGCTCAACAGATAGCGTACCTTCAATGCGGTTGCATGCAGTTGCTGACCATCCCCTTGCCGGCATCCTCGGCTTCCAGCAGACCGACCGTGGGGGGTATCTTGCCGGCCTCCAGGCATTTGAGCCCGAGGGCGATCTCAATCCCGCCGGCAGCGCCGAGGGTATGGCCGATAGCCCCTTTGACGGAGTGCATCGGCAGGTCACGGCTTCCAAAGAGGGCACGAAAGGCGGTCAGTTCCATCTGGTCATTGTAAGGGGTCGCTGTGCCATGGCCGCTTATGGCTGCAATCTGGCCGGGGTCGATGGCTGCCCGATGGAGCGCCTGGCGCATCGTCTCGATCAGGCCGCAGCCGTCTCGGGCCGGCGCGGTGATGTGGGTGGCATCGTTGGCTGCGCCCCAGCCGGCGACGATCCCGAGCTTCGGACGTCCTTCGCGCCGCGCCCGCTCGCCACTCATCAGCAGGAGGGCTGCCCCGCCCTCGCCGAGGGTGAGTCCGTCACGGTGGCGGTCGAAGGGGCGGCAGACCGTCGGTGACAAAGAGCCTGGAGGGCCGAAAAACCGGAGAAGACAAACTCGCTCACCAGATCAGTGCAGACGACCAGCACCGCCTCACTCCGCCCGGCGGCGATCAGGGCGGCGCCGCGCGCTACCGCTATCGTCGAGGAGGCGCAGGCGGCGTTGATGTTGATTCCGGCTGCGGCCAGGCCGAAGCGGGCGGAGATGCCTGCGCAGCAGATCCGCCATCGGCAGTCGGGCCGGATCGCCGGGACCGCCGCCCTCAGCTGCTCCATGACATCGACGCACCCCTTGGTACTGGCGGTGATCAGGGTCGCGTCGGCGGGGACCGGTCCGAAGCCGTCCAGAAGGCGCTCCAAAAGCGGGTACATGCCGGAGCGACCATTCTTGCAGTCAAGCCCCTCTATCCAGGAGGCGTTTGCCGAAAGGTAGCGGTCGGTGGCAAAACGCTCAAGGGGACGTATGGCGCTCTCCCCTGCCGCCAAGCGACGCCACAGGGTCTCCAGATCAGGCCCCAGGCCTGTCACTGTTTGAGCAGCGCTGATGCAGACCTCTCTCATCTGATTTCTCCTCCTTGCCAGCGATCCAGAAAGTCGCGGACGAACGGCGGGGGGATGAGCATGATTTCCTGCTTGGTGTCGAGCATCATCTGCACCGTATAGCCTTTGGTGGTTACGTCACCCGCAATGTTCCTGATGATGAACTCGAAGTTCATGCGTGCTGCCGGGCTCCAGTGCAAAATCCCCTCAATGGTGAAGGGCTCCGGGAAGCGCAGGGGAAGGAAGTAGTCCATGTGCATCTTCTTGATTGGCATCAGGACGCCGCGCTCATAGCACTCAAGATAGCCGATGCCGTACTTTTCACCGAACGCCACCCGCGCATCCTCGAAAAAGCTCGGATAGCGACCGTGCCAGACGATGTTAAGGGGGTCTACCTCTTCGAAGCGGACCTGGCGCTCGACGCATACCCGCAACGGCGCTGGCGCCCCTTCGATGGCCGGGAAATATGGGCGGCTCATGGTAGTTCCTTGTTGCTGACAACCTCGAGCAGCAGGGTTGCAGAGGTTGTGCCGGCCACCGACAGCTGGGCGTCGTAGAGGAGTTTCCCCTTCACCGTGCGCTGACGACAGCGGACCAGAAGTTCCTGGTTGGGGCGAACCGGGGTCAGGAATTTTGCATCCTCAACTGCCACCAGGCGCTGGCCGCAGCCAGTATGCTCGCCTACCAGTGAAACCACGGTCATGATCTCTACGATGGCTGGAAGGATTGGGTGCTCCGGAAAATGCCCGGCGAATCCAGCAAATCCATCCGGGAAGAGAAAACGCCCTTCTAAATTCCCGGTTTCATCGGTCGTTACGGCGCTAAGCGCAGCCGCGGCTATTTCGTGCATTATCCTACTCATCGGTCTTTTCCACGCTTTCAATCCATAGTGTAAGGCGGTAGCCCGCCTGGTCGTCATCGAGCACTATGCCTCCCGGAAACAATCTTCCCTGCTGCTGTTGATACTGATAATAGCGGACCCGCCACGAGCCTTCTTTGGCGCGGCAGATTTTTTCAAGAAGCTGGGCATACTCTCCCCCGAGGAGAAAGCTGATGGTTGAATCACCACTCTGCCGAGTAAGCTGGTAACTGGTCCGGGTTAGAGTCAGCGCGTCTTCCTTTGTGGGGACCGGCTCAAGAAAGATTCTGCGTACCGAGACCGCCACGGCCTCAGCGAAGCCCGGATATCTCGCCAGGTCAGGGACCACGAAGTTGGTTTGGCTGGTGGTCGAATCTACGGAAATGTCGTAGAGCTTGACCCCCATGTCGTTCATACCAACCAGCCGTGCGCTTCTGGCAGCCAGATCCAGCTTCATGATGCCGGCAATGGGAACCCGCATCCCCTGAAGCTCGAAGAGGGCCGACTGGCGAATCAGGACGCTGCCGCTACCGGAATTCCAAAGCCCATCAACTAGCTCCGTGGCGCTTCTGGGTGGCGCCTGGGTAAGCTCGGTGGGCACAAAAGGGACCGTGGAGCAAGCGCTTGTGACAAAAAACAGCAACACCAGGAATAAACGTATGGTCAGCTTCATGCACCCTCCCTTTTGCAAAGGGCCGGGATCACCAGCAGTGCTGCAGGAATCCCTGCGCCAACTCCCAGCAGGACGGTGATACCGATGGAGTGCATCGAGGGGTGCCGTGCCAGGGCAAGTGCGCCCAAGCCTGCCAGGGTCGTCAGTCCCGAAACCAGCACCGACCGGTTAGCCGCAGGGTCCGAATCCCCGCTGAGCCTGCAAACCATGAAGATCCCGTAGTCTACACAAATGCCGATCACGAGGATAGTCGCCGCGATGTTGAAGATGTTGAATTCCAGGCCGAACACTCCCATTATGCCGAACATGCAGATGAGCCCGGTGACCACCGGTACCAGGACCAGCATAATGCGCTTGGGGTTCCTGAAAAGGGCGATGACCAGGGCCAACACCAGAAACGAAGTGAGCGCCATGTAGCGGCTGAAATCACGGATGATCGCATCCCCCACGCTGTCGCCGAAACGGCTCTGCGACACGAGATGCACACCCGGCAACGCCTTGAGGTCTTCGGAAAGGGCAGCCACCACCTTGGGGGTGTCCGGCACCAGGGTCAACACCCGGACCAGTCCAGGAGTGCGGATGATCATTGAATCCACCAGTTCGCCCAAGCCCGCCTCTCTGAGACCTTCCACCGTGGCAGCCTGAGGACTGGCACTCAGATTGGCGATAAACGGCGTGAAGGCTGTCCCGGAGAAGCCAAAGGCATTTCCCTCACGGGCCAGGTCCAGGCCAAGCTGTTTTGCCCGGCCATCCAACCAGAATGATGTCCAGCGGTCCCGGTTCTCCTTTTGTTTTTGCGCGCTGGGCAACAGCGGTGCCATGCTCACCAGTTCACCCGGGGTGAACCGCCCGGAGATCCGCTCGAAAAGCTGATCGTTCAAACTCAAGGCACTTTCCAGGTCGCGTCCCTCGGCAAAGATCAGCGCCTTGTCGCGCATGTCTCCCCAGGTCCGGGTCAGCTCCTCTTCAGCCTGGCGCAGTTCCGGTGTGACCATGCTGACAGCCCTCAGGTCGCCGTTGAAACGGACCTTGGTGGCCTGCCAGCAGCAGAGGGCCAGAACTACCAACCAGACGCCGAGCACCGCGCGGCGTGGCAGCCGCCAACCCAGGTCCAGGTTCCAGAGCGGTAGCGTCCCCTGCGGTGCAGGTTTGATCAGATGGGGTAGCACGACGAGCGAGATGAGCACCGCCGCAATGATTCCGATCATGCTGTAGAGGGCCAATTGCCGCTGGCCCGGCAGGCTCGACATCAGCATCACCCCAAAGGAAATCATGGTGGCCGCGGCGCCAAAAAGTACCGGGCGCGCCACTTGGGCCGTGATGGTCCCTGGATCCTTGCCACCCTGTCGGCAGTAGAAGTAAATCAGCATGGCATATTCGTCTGCCATTCCCAAAAGCACTCCGCCGAATCCGAGTGTCACGGCAAAGACGCTTGCCTGCGAAACGGCTATCGCCCCCGAGGCAATCACCAGTATCGAGGAGGGAACCAGGAAAACGAAGAAGGCGCTCCAGCTCCTGAGAAAGATCAGGTAGATGGCGAGCACCGCGATCCCGCTCAGGGTCAGCACCAGATAGAGGTCGCGCTTGATGGTGTCCGCGTTCACCAGGGTGTAACGGTGCCCGCTGAGAACGGTGGCACTCATCCCCGCAGGAACGGTCGACGCGACGGCCCGATCAATGCGGGCCAGCAGGTCACGGGAGGCGGCCGAGTCAGTCATGGCCGCGGAGCTCTCGATGACGATCAGTGCGCTCTTACCGTCCGCAGAGACAAAATGATTGTTCACCAGGCGCATGTTGGGGATCATGTTCAGAAAACGCATCTTCTCCAGCGCTAACGAAGAAAAAGATAGCGGATCGCTCTGGATGCTACCCTTGAGTGCCCACCCCTCGGGGGATAAGAGCTGCTCGTAGCTTTGCCGCAGCCGACTCTGCACCTGTGGTGCTGTTGTTGCAGCCTCCAGCTGGGCAAGATCCCCACTGGTGGCAAGGTTTGGCAGCATACTGCCGAGCCAGCCGAACAGTCCCCCTGACAGCTCCGCGGGCCCGGTGGTGACTTTGCCAACACCTGCCTGAGTAAGCGCCTGGGCCAGGCTGTCGGCCGTCGCCGTGAGCGCCGCGGGGTCGCCAGCAGATCTGGCCTTCAGCGTGATCATGACATTGCGGGTGAAAGGAGCCAGCTGCAACAGTCGGAAATCCAGGTCCACGTTGGAGCCGTCGTCGGGAAGCATGGCGACGATATCTTCCTGGATATGCGCCCTGGATGCGGCGAAACAGCTAAGGGCCACCAGCAGCAGGGTCACAGCGTAAAGCGGCTTGCGGTGCCGGCAAAGATATCGGTACAGCTTTTCGAACAGCGTGAAAGAGGAGGCCGGCATCTAGAAAAGGTCAGCCTGCAGCGGCTTGTTGACCAAGGTGTTGATGAACTTGATGCGGGTGAAGTCGCCGTCTTTTTCGTGCACCTCGACGCTCTTTACGTACCTGCCGTCGGCACTGAAATTAATCAACAGATGGTTCAGGAAACCGGCGGTTGCGGCGGAACGCGGCTCCAACCGGAGTGCCGCCGGTGCCTCCTTCAACACGGTTATGCGATACTCGCGCTTGAGCCAGCTGAAATCGGCACGGGCCCAGGCGAACAGCTGGTCGGAAACAAGCTTCATCACCGGTTCCTGGCTGATCTGGAAGTTCTCGGTACGGCCGGTCCGCTCGTGCCAGCGCCGTCCCTTTTCCCCTTTCAGGACGAACCCTGAGGCGACTGGCGAGACAAGCTCCCAGCGCAGCCGGTCCGGCTTGCTGAAATAGAACCGACCCTTGGAGTTCATGACAGTCTTGAACATGCTCAAGTGCTTCTCTTGGACGAAATCGCTGGAGAGCGTGTTTACGCCTCCGGCAGTCTGCTCCAATGAGCTGAAAAGCGCAGCCGAAGCGGCGGGCGGCGGTGTTTCAGCAATAGCAGCGCAGGGTGCCGCAGCAAACATCGCGTAGGCTATCAAGAGTCGGAAGCTTCTCATGCGCTCCCCTTTCCGGCCTGATTGACGAGCCAGAGCTTGATGGTACCGCTTGCAATGAGCTCTCCCTCGCGTTCGACCTCTCCTTCAGCGACGGCGAATCCCTCAAAACTACCGACTGTTTTGATCCTCACCAGAAGTCTTTCCCCGGCACGGGCCGAATGGAGGATATGGAATTTTCTTACCCCTACCAGGTATCCCTCCGAGATCGGCTTACCCTGCAGCAGGTCGTCATATCCTTTGGCGACGGCGTAACTTTGTGCCAGGAGCTCAACCAGCGCCGCTTCATCCAGATTTCCGTCAGCTCCCACCAGGATGCAGTCGGCACTTGGAATTGCCTCTATCTCGGCACCGGTCTCTGCACACGTAATCAGTGCGTCCACAAGCCGCATCGGCAGCCGATGGGGGATGAACTTTTCAGCCGGCATCGGCAGTGTCAGATTTATATTCATTGAGATACCTATCTGCCCCACTCATTGTTGAAGAGGGGTCAGTGGGTTAACGCCAGTAGCCCGGCAGGTCGTCGAAGATCTGGCTGGAGAACAAGATTTTGCGCAGTTTGACAAGGTCGTCGTGAAACACCCGCTTGTTGTCGTAAACCTGAAAATCCTTGTTCAGCATTTGATAGATGCGGCCGGTTCCAGTACCAAGCCGGTCGGCATTTCTGAAGGAGAGCGCCTGCAGGTCGGTGAGAACCTCCAGCGTCACCACATGCTTAGCATTGCTGACAGATTTGAACGCCTTTCTGGCAGCCACTGTACCCATGCTGACCACGTCCTGGTTGGAGGCGTTGCAGGAGATGGAATTGGTGCTGACCGGGTTGGCGAGCTGGCGGTTTTCCGCTGTGGTCGAGGTGGCCAGATACTGGGCGCCCATGAAGCCCATGGTGAGCCCGAGGGTACCGGGGATAAGGAACTCGGGGAGCCCTTCGTTCAGGTTTCGGTCCAGGAATTTGTTGATCCTTCGCTCCGAGAGGGTGCAAAGGGTTGCCATCGCCATACAGAGCGAGTCCATGGCAAAGGCGATGCTCTGGCCGTGGAAGTTGCCGCCATGGATGATCTTCCTCTTCTCTGGGATGATGATGGGGTTGTCGTTGGACGAGTTCGCCTCGGTCTCCACCACCTTGGTCGCGGCCTCGACCGCCTCGATGACCGGCGCAAGAATCTGAGGAGTGCAGCGGATGGAATAGACGTCCTGGACGTTGATGCTGGTTTCGTACACAGGCCCTTCGGTCTCATGACCACGGATCTGCTCGTGCATATCCTTCCTAAGGGTGATGTTGCTCGAGCCGGCATAGAGGTTACGGATGGTTTCGGCAATCTGAAGTTGTCCCGGGTGCGGCTTGACAAGGTGAAGATCCTCATCAAAGGCATCATCGATGCCGCCGAATATTTCCAGGGCAAAGGCGCCGGTAACGCAACTCAGCCGAAGCAGCTTCTTGGCGCCAAACAGTGCAAAGGCTGCCAGCGCTGTCATGGCGCTGGTGCCGTTCATGAGGGCGATCCCCTCCTTGAAGCTCAAGGCCATGGGCGCGATGCCAAGTTTATCGAACAGCGCCGCCGTATCGTACAGCTCGCCACGATAGTATGACTTACCTTCGCCAATGATGGTGAGTGAAAGGTGCGCCAGATGGATAAGATCGCCGGAGGCTCCGACGCTGCCGCACTCAGGGATATAGGGGGCGATGCCACGGTTCACCATATCCTTCATGAACTCGAGCAGCTCGATGCGTACACCCGAGTAGCCCTTGACCAGCGTGTTCAGGCGCACCGCCATGATGGCAACGGAGACGTACGGTTTGAGGGATCGCCCAGGCCCGCGGCATGGCTCTTGATCAGGTTCACCTGGAGCGCCTTGATCTCGGCGTCGTTGATGATCTTGTTGCACATGGGACCGTACGAGGTGTTCACCCCGTAGATGATCCGCCGGGCGGCAACTTCCTCTTCCAAAAACGTCCGGCTCGCCTGGCAGCGCTCTATTGCGGAAGGATCCAGTCCTACCTGCTTGTCGCCCACGCCGATGGCGACGATATCCTCTATGGTAAGATCGTTTCCGTTTAAAAATATGGTTGATCGCTGTGACATAATGTTTTCCTCATTCGTTTTGTAGATTTGTATTCTGCCTCAACTAAATTTAAATGATGGTTTTCTCCAGGGACCCGGTCCGATAATCGAAAAAAGTTACCGGCTTCTGCTTTAACTGCCCCACGGTCATCCTGACAATCTCCTCCGGGTTCACTATGCAGACCTCAGGTTTGACACGGATTGCCGCGGCGATCTTTTCAGCAATAACCTCCCCGGACAGGGCAGGGATCGTTGGTCCCGACCACCACCCGTATCCTGTCGGAGAGGGCAAATTCGCTGTACGCCTCAAGGTAATAGCCGGCTACCCCTGGAATCCCCTGCAGCACGGTGAATACCGCCGGCGGGTAAATGGTTGTGCCGCGGAATTTGAGCATATGAGACTTTCTGCCAATGACGGGTCCCAACCGGTGGGTGTTCCTGCCACAGGGACAAGGGTCGGTATGGAGGGACGCTATGTCGCCGGTTTTGAAGCGCAACAGCGGCATTCCTGTCACACCAAGAGGGGTAGCCACCACCTCGCCGAAGGCGCCGGGGGGGACCACCGAACCCTTTTCATCGACAATTTCAACCATCATGAGCTCTGGAAGCAGGTGCCCTCCCAGCCCTGCGGTGCAGTCGGCGAAAGAAGTTGCCATCTCTGTGCTGGCATAGGTACCGAAGATGGCGGTGTTCCATAGTTCCTCCAGTCGCTTACCCAGGGGGGATAATGTGAGGTCCTGGACCCGCACCGGTTCACCAATGCAGACCATCCGTTTAATGCCGAGCCCGGCTGGAGAAATGCCCTCCTGCTGCAGTCTCTCCCCCACGTTTAACAGCAGCGTGGGGACCCCGACAAGCGCCGAGGGGTGGAGGTTCTTGACCAGCTCAGACGTGAGTGCCGCATTACCGGAACCACCCCTGATTACCGTGGCTTTGATTTGGGTGAGCCCTAGAAAATAAGCGAGTCCTGCCATGAAACATCTGTCGGTGGCGACGGCGACCAGTGTCCGGTCAGTGCTGCTGAAGCCGGCGGCCCGAAACGCCATTTCCTCGTTGTAGGCGAGCCGCTTCAGGTCGTCGGAACTTTGCAGCATGGTGACGGACTTGCCAGAGGTCCCGGAAGTGAGGCAGATATCGACAATCTCTTCCGGATCAACGGCTAGAAATTCCCCATGTCGACTCTCCAGATCGCTCTTGCAGGTAAACGGGAGCTGTGACAGGTCGACCGGATTAGTGATCTCCTCCGGCCGCACTCCAAGGTCGGCGAACATGCTGCGGTAAAATGGCGAATTGCTGGCAAGGTAGCCGATGTGCCGCCTCAGGAGTTCATTCTGGCGGGCCGCGATCTCAGCTTGAGGGGCTCGGGAAAGATTATCTCCTTTACGCCAGTGAAAATCGTGGTATGCCGGACTCACGCCGTTCATGACTTGACCTGCATCTCTGCAATGTGATCGACCATGCGCTGCCGCACCTCCTTGCGCAACCTGATGAAACCTTTTTCCCCGTGATAAGTGGATGGATCAATTGGATCGAGAGCCGTGAGCTGCACTCGGGCAGGATGCAGAAGGTAATGTCCAGGGGGAAGCATGGTGCCGGTGCCGGTGATGCAGAGTGGGACGATCGGCACTCCGGTTTCCTGTGCCAGACGGAAAGCACCCGAATAAAAAGGCTGCATCTCACCGGTTCTGCTACGGTGCCCTTCCGGGAAGAAAAGCACGGTCCCCCTATTGGCAAATGTCTCGGTGCAGGTTTGCATCACCTGGCTCCAGTCGCTGCTCTCCACATCCAGATAGCGGGCCAGACGCATGAAGAGGGTGTACCAGTACATCTTGAAGGGCCATGCCCCCACGGCAAAGATTATGTCATGGAAGGGAAGCGTCGAGACAAAATAGCTGTCAAAAAAAGAGAGGTGATTAACCACCATAATGCAGGGGCGCTCGATGCTGGCAAGTCGCTCCCCCTGGAATCTGACAAATGGGGAGACCATGACGACCACGCCATACCCGTGGATGTTTATCAGGTGCCTGATGATCCGCCCCGTATCCCAACCGGTCACGATCTTCCAGATGATGAAACAAAGAGGGGCTGCGAGGATGCCGGCGATAATCCACAGGGCCATCAGGGGGTAGAACATCAGGTTAAAGATCAAGATCTGTATCCGATGGGAAATGCTGGTTTCGACCTGGTGCCGATTGCTGCACGAACTCATTATCACGTACTACTCTCTCTCCAGTTGGCGTTTCTTCTCGATGACAAAGGTATGGATGTCGCCAAGGGTACGGATATTGCGGATAGCTTCCTCCTCACGGATCTTAATGCCGAAAGCGGTCTCCAGCACGATCACCAGGTCAACAATATCAAGGCTGTCCAATCCCATATCTTCAAATAAAGATGTTTCGGGTTTCATGTCGCCCAAGTCCAATTCAAATTCTTCGGCTAGAGAACAGTTTACCTGCTCTATGATCTCTTGGTCAGTCATTGCGGGTATCTCCTTAAAATAATGGATGAGTTTACACCACCCAAGGCAAAATTGTTTTTTATCACCATAGTCACAGGATGTTTCGTGACTTCCTGCACATGCTTCACATTTGCGCAGTGAGGATCAATGTTCTCCAGGTTAAGCGTCGGTATCAGCAACCCCTGTCGCAGCATTTGAACACAGGCGGCCATTTCAAGGGTTCCGCTGGCAGCCATGGCGTGCCCCAGGTGTCCTTTTAAACTGCTAACGGGGACTGAGTTCCCAAAGACGCGGGAGATTGCCTCGCATTCGGCGATGTCCCCCTGCTCTGTGGCAGTGGCGTGGGCATTGACATAATCCACCTGATCCGGCCTGACCTGCGCATCTTGGAGCGCCTGGAGCATGCAGTCCGCTATCGAAGAAGCATTGGGATTGGCGATGCTTCCAGGGTCCGAGTTGGTGGCGAAACCGGTTAACTCGGCAAGGATCTTCGCCCCGCGGCGCTCGGCGGACTCCAGCGACTCCAGGAGAAGAATTCCGCTCCCCTCACCGCAGACAATGCCGTCACGGTCCCGATCGAATGGCCGTGGGGTACTCCTCGGCGAGTCATTAAACGAGGTTGAGGCTGCATTCATGATATCGAAGGTCCCTGCGGTGAGCGGGTGAAACTCATCCGCCCCCCCACAAAGCATCAGCTCCTGTTTGCCCATGGCAATCATCTCTGCCGCATAGCCTACTGCATGACTACTGGTGGAGCAGGCGGCACCAGGTGCGAG
Source organism: uncultured delta proteobacterium (assembly GCA_963780945.1). Classification (GTDB taxonomy): domain Bacteria; phylum Desulfobacterota; class Desulfuromonadia; order Geobacterales; family Geobacteraceae; genus Geotalea. Next base: position 21,690 of record CAWAFF010000050.1, read on the forward strand.
GATTCGGCCGGTAACGCCAAGAAACTGGGCAACATTCGATGCGCAGCTGTGGTTCATGATGTGGAAAAAGAGCGTCGACTTCATCCGCTCCAGGCTGTTGTCGATGGCGAAATCCTTGAAAAAATCCTGCATGGTCTGCGGACTGCCGATGGTAGAGCCGATGGATACTCCAAGTTTTCCGGAGCCAAATTCTGCCTCGGAAACACCTGCCATGGCGGCGGCATCCTGACAGGCAAGGGTGGCGAAAACCGACATGTTCGACATGGAACGGCGGAACTTCCTTGGAATCTCCTTTGGGTCGATGCCGGTGACCAGTGCTGCCACCCGAGTTCTCATCCCGACAATCTCAGCTAATTCAGGGACCCTTACGACACCGCTTTTTCCGGTTAAAAGCCCGTCCATCAGCGTTTCGATTCCTCTGCCAAAGGGTGAAACCACCCCCATACCGGTTATAACAACTCTTCTTAACAGCATGCTTTCAATTCCTTTTTCATGCGGTCGTGACCCAGAATGGTACCGCAGGCGACTATACCCGAGAGCACGGCACCCATTACGCCGGGGGAGATCACCGACTGCCCGGCCAGATAAAGCCCGGGAAGCTTGGTTGCCGTCTGCGGATTATACTGACCTACCATATGTTTTGCACCATAAAGCCCTCCATAGGGAGTGCTGCAGAAATGCCGGAGAGTGAGGGGGGTGGATCCCTCCAGATGTTGCAGGTTACCGACAACTTCGGGGCAGACCCGCTCAATCCGGCGTTGCATGCTGGAGAGCGCTTGATTCTTGAACCGTCGATATCCCTCCGGACGCCCACCGAAACGGCTTGCCTCCCAGGCAGCCGTCTCGTCGAAGAGAGCTGGAAAGATGGCGATGAAACCACTGGGGTCGGCTCTCCCATCTCGGTAGGCGGCACTCAGGTAGAAAGGTGCCTCACCTTGTGAAGATTGCCCCAGGTTGTTCAGGCACTTCGCATCTGGAAACAGGAACAAATTTGTACCTGCCAGGGATGCAATAGTCTCAGAGGAGACTCCATAGGCAATGAATGCCGAAAGGGTTTCCTGCAGGTTCCCAAGTCGTTTTCTGTAGGCCGGGCGAAAGGCCCCTTCAGGAGCAATATCCAAAAGGACCCGTGGGTGCACCGTTGCAATACAGGCTGAACAGGAGAGTGCTTCTCCGTTTTCAAGCTCCACCCCGTCAACCCTGCCCTGCGCATCAACACATATTCGGGTCACCGCTGCAGAACAGAACACATCGACACCAAGAAGCTTCAGCCTCTCGTCAAAGGCATTAGCCAGGCTTAGACCGCCGCCATTTATGCCATGCACCGAATGATAGTAGTTGCCGACTATGGCCGCGTGCTGGATAAATGAGACCTCAGAACTTGAAACACCATACAAAAGACAGTGCATGGAAAACAAGCTTTTCAGAAGTTCATTCCCCGTAAGTGCGTCGAGGGTCTCCTTGAGCGTGGCGCCGAGCACCCTTCGCAGGCCGAAGCTATCATCCACCTCCACATCGAGGTTTAGATACGGCATTGACGCACAGGCCGCCTTGACCATGGCAAGATAGCTGTCAATGGCCCCAGTCTCGGCGGGAAATGCCTCGCAGAGCTTCTCCCGTAGCCGCGCGTACCCGAATGGCATTCGGAACTCGAAGTCTGGCACTTTCGCAGCGGAAATAGTCAAAACCCCCCGCATCATAGGAGAAGGTGGTGATCCGATCGGAGATGCCCAGATATCTGAAGAATATATTCAGCGGTTCCCCAGGGGCAAGCCCTCCGGCATAGTGGAAGCCGGTGTCAAAATGGACTCCTTGGCGGGAGAATCCGCGCAAAACCGGGGAGGTGTGCCCTGCCTTCTCAACCAGCGCAACCCGATAGCCATTCTGGGACAGAGTTATGGCCGAGGTCAGTCCGGAAACGCCTGCGCCAATGACCACGAAGTCATATTTCAAACGGAGAACCGGAGAACCAGGCAGGAGTTAGTCCCGCCGAAGCCAGCCGAGTTGCAAAGGACATGCTCGGGGGCGCGGTCAATTCTATGTGCCAGGATGTTAAGGGGAGCAGAGAACTCGTCCGGTTCGTGATAGTTGGCGTTGGCTGCAATGAACCCATTCTGGGCCATGATGGTCGAATAGACAACCTGAGAGGCGCCAGACATCCAAAGCTCATGGCCAGTCATGGATTTAAGTGAAGATATGGGCGGCGTCTTCGCTCCGAAGACGGCGGATATGTTTCGCGCTTCGGCCGCATCCCCTGCAGGAGTCGAGGTGGCGTGGGCGCAGATGTAGTCGATATCGCTTTCCTTGATCCCGGCAAGTGAGACAGCCTTGCGCATGGCCCGCTGCAACCCGTCCTGGCTGGGTACTGAAATATGGTTGCCATCGGAAGAAAAGGCGTATCCTCCGATCTCGCCGAGGATAACTGCACCTCGCGCCTGGGCTAAATCGTAACGCTCCAACACTATAGCTGCTGCGCCGCCGCTTGGCACCAGACCATCACGCCCGGCGTCGAAGGGACGCGACGCACTACCTGGGTCATCCAGGCGTGTGGAGAAGGCGCCAAGTGCATCAAAGCTGCACATGGATTCCCAGTTGATCTCCTGGGCTCCGCCGCAGATCACCCTCTCCTGTCGCCCAAAAGCAATCAGGTCAGCAGCCTGGCCAACAGCATGGCCGCCGCTGGAACAGGCGGAGCTAATGGTCCAGCATGCACCGCCTGTTTTAAAGAGGGTGTTCAGGTTCATTGTGATGCAGGAAGTCATGGAACGAAAGACATGGCCGCTGCCGATCAGTTTGGTCTCGCCCAGTGCCCGGAGCAGGTCAACCTGCTCAATTGCCGCTATGCAGCTTGAATCACAGCCGAAGATCAGGCCGGTCTCGGCGCTCTGCACCTCCTCCTCGCCAAGTCCCGACATGGCCAGCGCGTTGAAAGCCGCCGCATGGGCCTGCACTGCAAAATCCGGCATGGTTTTGCACTGCTTCTTCGACAAGAGCGCACGGGGATCAAAGCCGGAGATAACTCCGGTCAGGGGACTTCTGAAGCCAAGCTTGCGTCTTTCCTCGTCTAAAATGATTCCAGAGCGCCCAGTCCTCAACGCCTCTGCCACATCCTCAATAGTATTTCCGAGGCAGGAAATAATGCCTATTCCGGTTATTGCGACTCTATGCACAGGACCTCGTTTTGAAAAAAGGTGTATCGTTCCGTTGAAAACTACTGCGGGAGCCATAATGTGAACCAAGGCTCCCTCCGCCTACATGTATGCACCGCCGTTCACTGATATGACCTGTCCGGTCACATAGGAGGCCTTCTCCGAGCAAAGGAACGAGACGACCTCCGCAACCTCGTCGGGTTTGCCCACACGCCCCATGGGGATCATCGGAAGAATTCGCTCGATGCGGGAGACCTTCGATCATTTCCGTCTCGATGAATCCTGGCGAGACCGCGTTCACCAGGACCTTCCGCTTGGCGGTCTCGGCGGCCAGTGATTTGGTCGCGCCGATCAGCCCCGCCTTCGCCGCGGAGTAGTTCACCTGGCCCGGCACGCCGCTCTGCCCGGAGGTGGAGGCGATGTTGATGATCCTGCCTCCCCTTCTCTTGAGCATGCCGACCAAAAGCAACTTGGTGACAAGGAAAAAACCGTCCAGATGGACGGAGAGCACGTCTTTCCATTCGCTCTCCCCCATCCAGACCATCAGGGTGTCCTTGGCAAAACCCGCGTTGTTCACCAGGACGTGGGGGACTTCCTGCTCCAGGAGGGGGCCGAGCGTATCCTTCACTGCCGCCGGGTCGGCGACGTCAAAGCACAACAGCCTGCAGGATCTCCCCAACTCTTCGATCTGCCTGCCGACAGCAGCGGCAGCCGCGTGGTCGGAACGATAATTGAGCCAGATGTCGTAACCGTCGCGCGCCAGGATCAGGGCAATGGCTGCGCCAATCCCTTTACTCGCCCCGGTCACCAAGGCAATTTTTTGTTCATTCATGATTAATATCCATCGGCAATTTTAACTGCAGGTAATATAAAAGTGTGGACCAGCGGATGGTAATTATAGACCTTCATTTATACAAGGATCCAAGCAACAAGGCAAGAATTTATAACCATGAAAAACCCGTGAACCGTGATTAGTCTAGCAATAGTAATAATTAATTAAAGAGATGCCATGTACTAAAGAGAAGCAAAGCCTTTAGCGAAATTCGCTGTAAAATGTGCTATTCCGGCTCAGCCATCAACAGCCTATTTTTAGGCGTAATATCCCCCGGTATCTGCTGGGTGAACACCCGATACCCCTGGGAGCGCAGTCGGGCTACGCGGGCTGCATCCATTGCCAGTGGCCCATCCATCCACCCTTCCAGGCAGCCAAGGTCAGCATTGTTCAGGTCGTGGCAACAGGGCAATACCGCAACCCTGGCCCCCGCTGCAACCGCCCGCTCAAGGATCAAATCAGTAAGTCCACCGCAGGCATGGGCAGAGACTACCAGGTCGTCGTGATGCAATTTCACGTCCTCCAGATCCTTCTCAATAAACTGAAGACGGTCCTGCAACCTCGGCCACGCTTTGTCAAGCGACCGAGCCAAGGTTGAGGCACTCTTCGGGATCTGCCGGTCGACGGCCAAGGCCGCCGGGGAGCTGTCATCAAGTAACAGGAGGATCTGAGCAAGCAGTCCATGACCGCAGGCCAGATCGACGATCCGTCCCCCCTGAAGCGGCGGCGCACTCGCCGGGCAACTTCCCATGCCTCATACAGCTCCTTGCGCGGCAAGCAACCGGCTCCACAAACCGCCCGGCCTATGGCGTCAAAGAGGGTCTCTCCAGTAAATTTATGGAGGAGTTGTTCTGTAAGCCTGTTGCGTGATGAGCGATCCATAGGTCAACGGGTCCTTTGGTGGGGGCTGCCTGGATAAGGTTTCCTTCCATGGATTCCTTATGTTCTCGGTTCAGTCCTGGTGATGGTGCTGAGATGCCCCAGGCCAAGCAGTTCCCGCGCTTCAGACATTGCGGTGGCGAAGCCGTCCTTACTGGTGTGGAATATGGCGTTCGGTTCACCATCCTCACCCCAGGGCCAACCGGTTCGCACAATCATGATCAGCAGCTCCTCGAGCGTATTAATCCTGTCACGGAGATCGCTGTATTCCTTGATGACTTCTCGCACAAGTGACGGGTCGACTACCCCGCTCTCCAGGTCAGCATTCAATCTCTCCAGCAAGTTCGACATGATTTACTCCTTTGGATTCGATAACATTTCACGCCCTGCGTTTAATGAAATAAAAGCTAACTTTAGGTCCTGGAATTTCCGAAAATATGTCCTAGACCAGCCATTACGGTCACCCTGAGTCCGACAGACTCCTAGCTAAACAAATTAAGCTCTCGTAAATATAAGACATAAGTGAACAGTGGTTCAACCACATTAAGAGTATAAATTCTTAATAAACCTTGGGGAGAAGGAATGCAAAGGATCAGGGGTATAATTTACACAGGCTGACATAGCCGGTCAGGAAGCGTAAATGGTCCGGAGGGTTCAGGAGTGTTGCTCTCATCTCATAAATTAAAAATCGGGCGAATCTTCACCATGGGTTTTTTCCTGGCAATGTTTCTCTTCCTTACGACTGCTTACCCGCCGATGAAGAAAATCCATCCACATGCGATATTGCCTACCCCAGCGATGATAAGATCGAATGGGAGTGTTATCGGCTGAAGAGAGGGGAAAGCCTGGAGAGTCTTTTTGGTGACAGGTGGCAAGACGTGGCCCGTTTCAACCGTATAGACCGGCGTCATGCCTTACCGGGCACCAAACTGAAAGTACCGGTGAGATTGGAGGATATAGAGGATTTTGCCCCGATTCCCGCCGAACTTGAGTACCCATCAGCAAATGGGGACCAGAAATTAATTCTGATCGACTTGATTGAACAGTATCTTGGCGCCTATGAAAAAGGACGGTTGGTTTTTTCCTCCCCCATCACCTCGGGGAAGTCCGATTTCATAACTCCTCCGGGAGAATACCGCATCAACGCATACAGCCTCAGGCACTCCTCGTCCCTCTATATGATTGATGATAAAGACTTTCCCTATCCCATGCACTATGGGCTGAGATTCCTGGTGGACGAAAATGAGATCTCCTATTGGATCCATGGCCGTGACATGGCTGGCTATCCGGCTTCCCATGGTTGCGTTGGGCTCTACGACGAGGATATGCAGAAGGAGTTCTATGGTTTTCCCGAGTATCCGCTTATGGATACCGCCAGGAAACTCTATCAATGGGCAATAGCCCCCAATCATGATGACGGAGAATTCCATCATTTTCAAAATGGACCACGGGTCCTTGTCACAGGAGAGCCCCCTGGTGAAATGAACCCTCCACCTAACATTGCCCCCGGCCCCTGAGTCATAATTGCCTTCTGCTGCCAGACCAATTTTCTAATAATCAGGGTTAGCTTCTCACTTTTTATTTTGAAAACATCCAAAGTTATCCACTAAATTCCAGCAGGTTGAGTGTTTTCCCCTTCTTTTCTTAACCTTGAAAGTTTTAGCCTACTGTAAATAAACATTGACACACAAAAACAGCCACTTAGGCAGCTGCCTTTCAAATAGTCAAAAAGCAGAAGTCCCTGAAGGAACGTCACATTTAGGTACCTTTTCCACAGATGGTGCCTATTTATCCACATGCTTTGTGGATATACCTCTAAGGCATGGTTTTTTCTAATAATTCACACCACATCGGAGACACCAGATTTGATTTCTCCTCCTTCCCTTTTCTGGACCAGCTGTTATTTTCCCAATTTCAATTCCTTTCATAATTACAAGCCCCCGTTGTGGTCCCATCGGTCAGATAATGCCTGTTATACTATAAAGAATAGAGTAGCTTTTTAAAAAACTAAGGGGAAAAAGGAGGAGATAATGGGACAGAAGGTTCACTACCGGGCATTGGGACTGATCAACACCAGAGGAATGTTTGCCAAAGCCATGGCGGGCAAATACGCCGTTCCTGCCTACAATTTCAATAATCTGGAACAGCTCCAGGCAATCATTATCGCCTGTGTCGAGACCAATTCTCCGGTGATCCTGCAGGTTTCCAAGGGGGCACGTGGCTATGCCAACGAGACCATATTACCGTTCATGGTCAAGGGCGCAGTGCAAATGGCACGTGAGATGGGCTCTTCTGATCCCGATCTGCCTGCACCTGGACCATGGCGATTCCCTGGAGTTGGCCATGTCTTGCATTGACAGCGGTTTCTCGTCAGTGATGATCGATGGATCGCATCTTCCCTATGGGGAGAATGTGGCCCTTGCCCGGAAAGTCGTGGAGTATGCCAGGCTGAACGAGGTCAGCGTAGAGGCCGAACTGGGGGTCCTGGCCGGCATTGAGGACGAGGTCTCGGCTGAACATTCCAGCTACACAAATCCTGAGGAAGTCGCGGACTTCATTCAAAAGACCGGCGTCGATTCGCTGGCCATCTCCATTGGGACCAGCCATGGCGCCTATAAGTTCAAACCACGGCCCGGTGAATCCATGCCACCACTCCGCTTCGACATCCTGGCAGAGTGCGAGAAACTTATTCCAGGTTTTCCGATCGTTCTGCACGGCGCTTCAACAATCCCCCAGGAATATGTCCAGCTGATCAACGCCTATGGTGGAAGGATGGAAGACGCCTGTGGTATCCCGGAACAGCAACTGAGACAGGCAGCGGCCGGCCCGGTCTGCAAGATAAATATCGACTCTGACGGACGTCTGGCATTTACTGCCAAGATCCGCGAATATTTTGCCAAAGACCCGAAGGAATTCGATCCGCGCAAATATTTAGGCGAGGCACGCAAGGAGTTAATCAGGCTTATCAAGCAAAAGAATGAAGCAGTACTGGGTTCAGCGGGCAAGGGTTAGGTTTCGCAGAGTCTGCCCTTAGATGCAAACTAAATAGGGGGCAAGGGAATGGATTTCTCTGGTGTGGCTTTTGGCTTCACCCCAAAGAATCAGCCGCTTTTGGATTCCTTTACCGTTGCTGCCTAAAAATCGAGGAACCCGATCGTACCCGCCAAAAAAGAACCAAGCAAGATACTGATCTTCGAATTTTGAATGACTTCGGGATCGGCGAAAGCCAGCAGTGTGATGAAGATCGACATGGTAAAGCCGATACCTCCAAGAAAAGCGGCGCCGATTATATGCGGCCAAAATACATGCTTTGGCAGGTGCGACAAGCCCAATTTGATTGCTAGAAGACCGAACAGCGCAATCCCCAGCGGCTTGCCGACCAACAACCCGGCCAAAATGCCCAAACCGTTTGATGTTGCCAAGCCTTCGATCCAGTTTCCTGACAATGAAATGCCGGTATTCGCCAGGGCAAAAAGTGGCATGATGATGAATGCCACCGGCTTGTGCAGAAAGTGCTGCAACTTATGGGATGGCGATTGGCTATCCCCACTCCCAAATGGAATGGCAAAGGCCAGCAGAACGCCGGCAATTGTGGCGTGGACACCGGATTTCAGCATGAAATACCACATGATGAGACCAAGGGTGAGGTAAAGAGATAGCCATTGTACACCCAGGCGATTCAGGATAAGTAACCCTGCAAATATGCCTAAGGCCGAAGAGAAAGATAAAGAGGAGAAAAATCGCTCACATAAAATATCGCAATTATTATTATTGCGCCCAAGTCGTCTATGATGGCTAAAGCAGTAAGGAAAATCTTTACTGCTTTAGCCATCATAGACGACTTGGGCGCAATAATAATAATTGCGATATTTTATGTGAGCGATTTTTCTCCTCTTTATCTTTTCTCGGCCTTAGGCATATTTGCAGGGTTACTTATCCTGAATCGCCTGGGTGTACAATGGCTATCTCTTTACCTCACCCTTGGTCTCATCATGTGGTATTTCATGCTGAAATCCGGTGTCCACGCCACAATTGCCGGCGTTCTGCTGGCCTTTGCCATTCCATTTGGGAGTGGGGATAGCCAATCGCCATCCCATAAGTTGCAACACTTTCTGCACAAGCCGTGGCTATTTCATCATGCCACTTTTTGCCCTGGCGAATACCGGCATTTCATTGTCAGGAAACTGGATCGAAGGCTTGGCAACATCAAACGGTTTGGGCATTTTGGCCGGGTTGTTGGTCGGCAAGCCGCTGGGGATTGCGCTGTTCGGTCTTCTAGCAATCAAATTGGGCTTGTCGCACCTGCCAAAGCATGTATTTTGGCCGCATATAATCGGCGCCACTTTTCTTGGAGGTATCGGCTTTACCATGTCGATCTTCATCACACTGCTGGCTTTCGCCGATCCCGAAGTCATTCAAAATTCGAAGATCAGTATCTTGCTTGGTTCTTTATTGGCAGGTACGATTGGGTTCCTGATTTTGAGGCAGCAAACAGTAAAGGAATCCAAAAGCGGCTGATTCTTATGGGGTGAAGCCAAAAGCCACACCAGAGAAATCCATTCCCTTGCCCCCTATTTAGTTTGCATCTAAGGGAGACTCTGCGAAACCTAACCCTTGCCCGCTGAACCCAGTACTGCTTCATTCTTTTGCTTGATAAGCCTGATTAACTCCTTGCGTGCCTCGCCTAAATATTTGCGCGGATCGAATTCCTGCGGGTCTTTGGCAAAATATTCGCGGATCTTGGCAGTAAATGCCAGACGTCCGTCAGAGTCGATATTTATCTTACAGACCGGGCCGGCCGCTGCCTGTCTCAGTTGCTGTTCCGGGATACCACAGGCGTCTTCCATTCTTCCACCATAGGCGTTGATCAACTGGACATACTCCTGGGGGATTGTTGAAGCGCCGTGCAGAACGATCGGAACCCCGGAATAAGTTTCTCGCACTCTGCCAGGATGTCGAAGCGGAGTGGTGGCATGGATTCACCGGGCCGTGGTTTGAACTCATAGGCGCCATGGCTGGTCCCAATGGAGATGGCCAGCGAATCGACACCGGTCTTTTGAATGAAGTCTGCGACTTCCTCGGGATTTGTGTAGGTGGAATGTTCAGCTGAGACTTCGTCCTCAATGCCGGCCAGGACCCCCAGTTCGGCCTCTACGCTGACCTCGTTCAGCCTGGCATACTCCACGACCTTCCGGGCAAGGGCCACATTCTCCCCATAGGGAAGATGCGATCCATCGATCATCACTGACGAGAAACCGCTGTCAATGCAAGACATGGCCAACTCCAGGGAATCGCCATGGTCCAGGTGCAGGCAGATCGGGATAGAAGAGCCCATCTCACGTGCCATTTGCACTGCGCCCTTGACCATGAACGGTAATATGGTCTCGTTGGCATAGCCACGTGCCCCCTTGGAAACCTGCAGGATCACCGGAGAATTGGTCTCGACACAGGCGATAATGATTGCCTGGAGCTGTTCCAGATTATTGAAATTGTAGGCAGGAACGGCGTATTTGCCCGCCATGGCTTTGGCAAACATTCCTCTGGTGGCCTTGACCAGGCCCAATGCCCTGTAGTGAACCTTCTGTTCCATTATCTCCTCCTTTTTCCCCTTAGTTTTTTAAAAAGCTACTCTATACTTTATAGTATAACAGGCATTATCTGACCGACGGGACCACAACGGGGGCTTGTAATTATGAAAGGAATTGAAATTGGGAAAATAACAGCTGGTCCAGAAAAGGGAAGGAGGAGAAATCTGGTGTCTCCGATGTGGTGTGAATTATTAGAAAAAACCATGCCTTAGAGGTATATCCACAAAGCATGTGGATAAATAGGCACCATCTGTGGAAAAGGTACCTAAATGTGACGTTCCTTCAGGGACTTCTGCTTTTTGACTATTTGAAAGGCAGCTGCCTAAGTGGCTGTTTTTGTGTGTCAATGTTTATTTACAGTAGGCTAAAAATTTTCAAGGTTAAGAAAAGAAGGGGAAAACACTCAACCTGTGGAATTTAGTGGATAACTTTGGATGTTTTCAAAATAAAAAGTGAGAAGCTAACCCTGATTATTAGAAAATTGGTCTGGCAGCAGAAGGCAATTATGACTCAGGGGCCGGGGCATGTTAGGTGGAGGGTTCATTTCACCAGGGGGGGTTCCTGTAGACAAGGACCCGTGGTCCATTTTGAAAAAAATGAAAGTCTCCGTCATCATGATTGGGGGATATTGCCCATTGATAGAGTTTCCTGGCGGTATCCATAAGCGGATACTCGGGAAAACCATAGAACTCCTTCTGCATATCCTCGTCGTAGAGCCCAACGCAACCATGGGAAGCCGGATAGCCAGCCATGTCACGGCCATGGATCCAATAGGAGATCTCATTCGTCCACCAGGAATCTCAGCCCATAGTGCATGGGATAGGGAAAGTCTTTATCATCAATCATATAGAGGGACGAGGAGTGCCTGAGGCTGTATGCGTTTATGCGGATCCTCCCGGAGGAGTTATGAAATCGGACTTTCCCGAGGTGATGGAGGAAAAAAAACCAACCGTCCTTTTTCATAGGCGCCAAGATACTGTTCAATAGTCGATCAGAATTAATTTCTGGTCCCCATTTGCTGATGGGTACTCAAGTTCGGCGGGGATCGGGACAAGAATCCCCTATAGCCTCCAATCTCACCGGTACTTTCAGTTTGGTGCCCGGTAAGGCATGACGCGGTTATACGGTTGAACGGGCCACGTCTTGCCACCTATCACCAAAAAGACTCTCCAGCTTTCCCCCTCTTCAGCCGATAACACTCCCATTCGATCTTATCATGGGGTAGGCAATATCGCATGTGGATGATTCTTTCATTCGGCGGGGATAAGCAGTCTAAGGAAGAGAAATTTCCAGGAAAAAACCATGGTGAAGATTCGCCCGAATTTTAATCTATGAGATGAGAGCAACACTTCTGAACCCTCCGGGCCATTACGCTTCCTGACCGGCTATATAAGCCTCTGTAAATTATACCCCTATCCTTTGCATTCCTTCTCCCCAAGGTTTATCAAGAATTTATACTCTTAATGTGGTTGAACCACTGTTCACTTATGTCTTATATTTACGAGAGCTTAATTTGTTTAGCTAGAATCTGTCGGACTCAGGGTAGGTACTGGCTGGTCTAGGACATAATTTCCGGAATTTCCAGGACCTAAATAGCTACTTATTTCATTAAACGCAGGGCGTGATGTTATCGAATCAAAGGAGAAATCATGTCGAACTTGCTGGAGAGATTGAATGCTGACCTGGAGAGCGGGTAGTCACCCGTCACTTGTGCGAGAAGTCATCAAGGAATACAGCGATCTCCGTGACAGGATTAATACGCTCGAGGAGCGGCTGATCATGATTGTGCGAACCGGTTGGCCTGGGTGAGGATGGTAACCCAACGCGATCCACACCAGTAAGGACGGCTTCGCCACCGCAATGTCTGAAGCGCGGGAACTGGTTGGCCTGGGGCATCGAGCACCGTGACCAGGACTGAACCGAGAACACAAGGAATCCATGGAAGGAAACTTATCCAGGCAGCCCCCACCAAAGGACCCGTTGACCTAATGGATCGCTCATCACGCAACAGGCTTACAGAACAACTCCTCCATAAATTTACTGGAGAGACCCTCTTTGACGCCATAGGCCGGGCGTTGTGGCGCCGGTTGCTTGCCGCGCAAGGAGCTGTATGAGGCATGGGAAGTGCCCGGCGAGTGCGCCGTCGTTTCAGGGGTGGACGGACGCCGATCTGGCCTGCGGTCATGGACTGCTTGCTCAGATCCTCCTGTACTTGATGACAGCTCCCCGGCGGCCTTGGCCGTCGACCGGCAGATCCCGAGAGTACCTCAGACCTTGGCTCGGTCGCTGGACAAAGCATGGCCGAGGTTGCAGGGACCAGGTCTTCAGTTTATTGAGAAGGATCTGGAGGACGTGAAATTGCATCACGACGACCTGGTAGTCTCTGCCCATGCCTGCGGTGGATTGACTGATTTGATCCTTGAGCGGGCGGTTGCAGCGGGGCCAGGGTTGCGGTATTGCCCTGTTGCCACGACCTGAACAATGCTGACCTTGGCTGCCTGGAAGGGTGGATGGATGGGCCGCTGGCAATGGATGCAGCCCGCGTAGCCCGACTGCGCTCCCAGGGTATCGGGTGTTCACCCAGCAGATACCGGGGGATATTACGCCTAAAAATAGGCTGTTGATGGCTGAGCCGGAATAGCACATTTTACAGCGAATTTCGCTAAAGGCTTTGCTTCTCTTTAGTACATGGCATCTCTTTAATTAATTATTACTATTGCTAGACTAATCACGGTTCACGGGTTTTTCATGGTTATAAATTCTTGCCTTGTTGCTTGGATCCTTGTATAAATGAAGGTCTATAATTACCATCCGCTGGTCCACACTTTTATATTACCTGCAGTTAAAATTGCCGATGGATATTAATCATGAAAGAACAAAAAATAGCCTTGGTGACCGGGGCGAGTAAAGGGATTGGCGCCGCCATTGCCCTGACCCTGGCGCGCGACGGTTACGACATCTGGCTCAATTATCGTTCCGACCACGCGGCTGCCGCTGCTGTCGGCAGGCAGATCGAGGAGTTGGGAGATCGTGTCGGCTGTTGTGCTTTGACGTCGCCGACCCGGCGGCAGTGAAGGATACGCTCGGCCCCCTTCTGGAGCAGGAGACCCCTTCCGTCTTGGTTAACAACGCCGGTTTTGCCAAGGACACCCTGATGGTATGGATGGGGGAGAGCGAATGGAAAGACGTACTCTCGGTCCACCTGGACGGTTTTTTCCTCGTCACCAAAATCCTCTTGGTCGGTATGCTCAAGAAAAGGAAGGGAGGATCATTAATATCGCTTCCACTTCCGGCCAGAGCGGCATGCCGGGCCAGGTGAACTACTCCGCGGCGAAGGCGGGGCTGATCGGCGCGACCAGATCCCTGGCCGCCGAGACCGCCAAACGGAATGTCCTGGTGAATGCGGTCTCGCCGGGATTCATCGAAACCGAGATGATCGAAGGCCTCCCGCTCGAGCGGATATTGCCGATGATCCCGATGGGACGCGTCGGCAAGTCCGCAGAAGTCGCGGAAGTCGTTGCCTTCCTTTGCTCGGAGAAGGCGTCCTACATCACCGGTCAGGTCATAGCGGTGAACGGCGGCGCTTACATGTAGGCAGCGGCGGGTGCGGTTGAACCGCTCCCCTGTCGCTGCCCGTCCATCCCATCCTATTTTTTTGCGAGGTCCCCTGCATAGAGTTGCGATTACCGGAATAGGCATTGTTTCCTGCCTCGGCAACACCGTCGAGGCCGTGGCACAGGCGTTGAGATCGGGGCGTTCGGGAATCGTCCTCGACGAAGAGCGCCGCCAGCTCGGCTTCAGAAGTCCTCTGACCGGAGTGATCTCCGGCTTTGATCCGCGGGCGCTCCTGTCGAAAAAGCAGTGCAAGACCATGCCGGACTTCGCCGTACAGGCGCACGCCGCGGCGGTCGACGCGATCACGATGTCGGGACTCGCTGACGATGAGGTGCAAAGCGCCGAGACCGGCCTGATCTTTGGCTGCGATTCCAGCTGCATCGCCGCGATCGAGCAGGTCGACCTGCTCCGGGCCCGTGGCGAGACCAAGCTGATCGGCAGCGGCCACGTCTTTCGCTCCATGACCTCCTGCATCACGATGAATCTGAATACTCTCTTCAAGACTGGCGGTGCCTGCTGGACGATCAGTTCCGCCTGCTCCAGCGGCGGGCACGCGATCGGTCAAGCCGCGGATCTGATCGCCTTCGGCCGGCAGGAACGGGTGATCTGTGGTGGGGCCCAGGAGATCAACTGGGAATCGATGTGCAGCTTCGACGCCCTCGGCGCCTTCTCGACCCGCCTCGATGCTCCGGAACGGGCGTCACGCCCCTTTGACGCCGGGCGGGACGGCCTCGTCCCGAGCGGCGGCGCCGCCGCCCTCGTCCTCGAGCGTTACGATCTGGCCAAGGCGCGCGGTGCGGTCATCCTCGGTGAGATCAAGGGGTACGCCTTCTCTTCCGACGGCAATCACATCTCGGTCCCGAGTCAGGACGGTCTGCAGCGCGCCATGCGCAAGGCGATCGCGCTGGCCGGGATCAAGGAGAGCGATATCGACTACATCTGTGCCCATGCCACCTCGACCCCCGCCGGGGATGCGGCCGAGGCGCGCAACATCTCGGCCGTCTTCGGTCCCCGTACCCCGCCGATCTCTTCCCTGAAATCGATGACCGGGCACGAGCTCTGGATGTCCGGGGCCTCGCAGGTGGTCTATTCGACCATCATGGCCGGACAGGGCTTCATCGCGCCGAATGCCAACTTCACGGAACCCGACGAGTTCTCGGCCGGTCTCAACATCGTGGCCGAACGTATTGACCGGGCGCCCGAGCATGTCCTCTGCAACTCTGCGGGTTTTGGCGGGACCAACTCCTGCCTGGTGCTGAGATTCGCCGGATGAGGTACGACTTCGTTGTCATCGGCGCCGGGATTTCCGGCATCACTTCCGCCATTACTCTGGCCAAAAACGGCTACCAGGTGGCGTTGCTGGAGAAAACCGAGCGCACGGCTCCGCTGCTGCGGGGGTTCTCGCGCCGGGGGGTGCATTTCGATACCGGTTTTCATTACACCGGCGGGCTCGGCGCCGGGGAACCGCTCGACCTCTTCTTCCGTTATCTCGGCCTTTCCGACCGTATCGACAGTTTTCCTTACGACGCGGAGGGGTTTGACCACTTTCGCTGCGAGCGTCCCGGCTTCGAGTTCAAGTCCCGAGCGGTTACGCCCGGCTCGAGGAGAAGCTTGGCGAGGCGTTTCCCGATGAGCGCGGAGCGATCAAGAGTTACCTCGCACAGGTCCGGGCTACCTGCGCGGCCATGCCGTATCTGAACCTCGACGCGGAGATCGACACCAACGCTGCTCTGCGCAGAATCCTCGGCCCGACGGTCCAGGAAACCCTTGACGCTCTGACCGGGAATGGCTCCTGAAAAGCTTGCTTTCGATGCATTCACTTTTGTATGGTGTCTCCTGCGAAGAGGTCTCCTTTGCCCAGCATGCAGCCATCGTCGGCAGCTACTACCAGTCGACGCGCGGTATCCGTGGTGGCGGCTTGAGCCTCGCGCGCGCTTGCGACGCCAGGCTTGCAGAGCTTGGTGTTGATGTCTTCTGCTCTGCCGAGGTGACCCGAATATGTGTTGATGCGCAGGGCAGGGTTGACGGGGTGGAGCTTAAAAGAGGGAGAAGCACTCTCCTGTTCAGCCTGTATTGCAACGGTGCACCCACGGGTCATTTTGGATATTGCTCCTGAAGGGGCCTTTCGCCCGGCCTACAAAAGCGGCTGGGGAACCTGCAGGAAACCCTTTCGGCATTCATTGCCTATGGAGCCTCCTCTGAGACGATTGCATCCCTGGCAGGTAGAAATTTGTTCCTGTTCCAGATATGTTGGTGCCTGAACAACATGGCAATCTTCACAAGGTGAGGCACCTTTCTACCTGAGTGCCGCCTACCGAGATGGGAGAGCCGACCCCAGTGGTTTCATCGCCATCTTTCCAGCTCTCTTCTACGAGACGGCTGCTGGGAGGCAAGCCGTTTCGGTGGGCGTCCGGAGGGATATCGACGGTTCAAGAATCAAGCGCTCTCCAGCATGCAACGCCGGATTGAGCGGGTCTGCCCCGAAGTTGTCGGCAACCTGCAACATCTGGAGGGATCCACCCCCCTCACTCTCCGGCATTTCGGCAGCACTCCCTACGGAGGGCTTTATGGTGCAAAACATATGGTAGGTCAGTATAATCCGCAGACCGCAACCAAGCTTCCCGGGCTTTATCTGGCCGGGCAGTCGGTGATTTCCCCCGGCGTAATGGGTGCCGTGTCTCGGGTATAATCGCCTGCGGCACCATTCTGGGTCACGACCGCATGAAAAAGGAATTGAAAGCATGCTGTTAAGAAGAGTTGTTATAACCGGTATGGGGGTGGTTTCACCCTTTGGCAGAGGAATTGAAACTCTGATGGATGGGCTTTTAACCGGAAAAAGCGGTGTGGTAAGGGTCCCTGAATTAGCTGAGATTGTCGGGATGAGAACTCGGGTGGCAGCACTGCGTAACCGGCATCGACCCAAAGGAGATTCCAAGGAAGTTCCGCCGTTCCATGTCGAACATGTCGGTTTTCGCCACCCTTGCC
>CAWAFF010000051.1:0-17255 GCA_963780945.1 uncultured delta proteobacterium
TATCAGATTGCAGTTGTCGCGTCATTTCAAGGAATCAATAGCCTTGAATTCCACCAGCATGAGCGAAGACACCGCCATCTTCGGCGGTTGGGAAAACCTGAAGAAAGGGATCAAGCGGGTTATCGAGAAGTTCGGTCCGGAGGTGGTGGGAGTAATGACCTCCGGCCTCACCGAGACCATGGGTGACGATGTGCGAAGCGCCATCGTCCACTTCCGTCAGGAAAACCCTGAGTTTGCCCAAGTTCCGATCATCCATGCCTCGACTCCGGATTACTGCGGTTCCATGCAGGAAGGATATGCAGCGGCCGTGGAAGCTATTGTCGAAGCCCTCCCCCTGACCCCCTCCCATAAAGGGAGGGGGGATGAATTCGCCCCCTCTCCCCTGGTGGACCCAAACAGCGAGCCTAAAGGAGAGGGATGGGGAGAGGGGGAATGGACCATCCCCGGCCAGGTGAACCTGTTGCCCGGTTGCCATCTCACCCCGGCAGATGTGGAAGAAATGAAGGAGATTGTGGAAGCTTTCGGACTTATACCAGTGGTGATTCCCGACATCTCCAACGCCTTGGACGGTCACATCGATGAAAAGGTATCTGCCCTTTCCGTCGGCGGTGTCACTCTGGAAGAAATCCGCCGAGCGGGCCAGAGCGAAGCAACCCTTTATTTCGGCGATTCCCTGGCCAAGGCGGCAGAGGTCCTGAAGGAAAACTTCCAAATTCCCTGTTACGGTTTCACCTCCATCACCGGCCTGGCCGAAACCGATCGACTGATGGAGACTCTGAGTGCCATCTCCGGCCGGCCCGTCCCGGAAAAGTTTCGCCGCTGGCGGAGTCGGCTCATGGATGCCATGGTGGATTGCCATTACCAGTTCGGCCTGAAGCGGGTCAGTTTGGCTCTTGAGGCTGATCTGCTGAAAACAATGACCCGCTTCCTGGCCGGGCTCGGCTGTACCATTCAGGTAGCCATTTCCGCCACCCGGGTGCGGGGGCTGGATGGACTGCCGACGGATAACATCTTTGTTGGCGACCTGGAAGATCTTGAAAACAACGCCGCGGGAAGCGATCTGCTGGTGGCTAATTCCAACGGACGCCAAGCTGCGGGCAAGCTGGGGGGAATCTCTGCTGCGGGCCGGGTTACCGGTATTCGACCGGCTGGGAGCCCATCAGAAGATGTGGGTAGGCTACCGAGGGACGATGAACCTGGTGTTTGAGGTGGCGACGATATTTCAGGCTAATGCAAAAGAGGCACAAAAACTTGCCCATAACTCACTTAAGCCCCCCCCTCTCCCTAGCCCTCTCCCACGAGGGGAGAGGGGACTTATCGCCCTCCCTTTATAATCCCCCTCCCTTTATGGGAGGGGCTGGGAGGGCTCGGCAGCAGGTTTATACAGCCTAATGAAATTTAGCACCGTCCCTTTACCGGAGGGGCTGGGACGACTGTCAAACTGGAACTGAGTAAAAAGGAGCCTTTATGAAAATCGCATTTACGACCAAGACCGGAGAGATAATCGATCAGCATTTCGGCATGTCGGACAGCTTCCATGTCTGGGAGATTGGCCCCGAAGAGGCCCATTACCTGGAAACTGTCACCGTGGGCAGCCATGGCGATGACGAAGAGGACAGAATTGGTGCACGGGCCGATGTGCTGATTGACTGCGCCATCGTCTACACCATGCAGATAGGTGGGCCGGCGGCAGCCAAGCTGGTGGCGAGGAAGATCCATCCCATGAAGACCAATACCGAGGTAGCGGTTGCCGAGATTGTCGGCAAGCTGCAGGAAGTATTGCGAGGAACGCCGCCTCCCTGGCTGAGGAAGGCAATGAACAAAGACAAAACAGCATCCTTTCTGGATGAATAACTCTAAAACGGAGGAAACAACAATGGCATACATTACCGGACTGAGAAGAAACAAAAGCGAATGGACCCCCCAGTTTATCGTCGCCATCGACGATGAAACCTGCATCGGCTGCGGCCGATGTTACAAGGTCTGTGTCCATGATGTGCTCGCTTTCGAGGAAGTGGATGAGGACGATTCGGCAAAGATGTTCATGAAGGTGGAAAACGCGGGGAATTGCATTGGCTGTCAGGCGTGCGGCAGAACGTGTTCGAAGAAGTGTTTCAGCTTCGAGCCGATCGTGGCTTAACAGCTGTGGCTTTTTGTGTCAGCTACTTTCCCCCCTCTCCCTAACCCTCTCCCACGAGGGGAGAGGGAATTTTAGCACCCCTCCCTTCCACCCTCTCTCTATCTCTCTCCCAGAGGGAGAGAGCATTCTGTTCTCCCCCCTTTATGGGGGGAGGAAGGAGGGGGGCCTCGGTGGGCTGGGGGAGGGTTCCGAAAATCTTTGTCCCCCAAAGGAGAATTTATGTTGATTGCTGTTGCTTCCAGCGACGCCCTCACCATCAACGAACACTTCGGCCATGCCGAGCGTTTTCTCATTTATGAAGTAGCTGACAATGAGGCGAAGCTGGTGGATGAAAAGAAGGTTGGCCGCTACTGTTCCTATAATCAGGATCACCCAATGCGCGCGCCCCTCCTGGCTGTCATTGCCGAGGCACTGTCCGGCTGCCGGGCGGTGGTATGCGCCCAGATCGGACAGGCGCCGCAGATGGAAATGGAACGCCTGGGTCTGGATACGTTTGTGGCAGACGGCCCGATCAAGCCAATGCTGGTGGAATTGGCAAAAATGCTGTAGCGCTCCCCCTTTCGGGGATTTGCCGTTGATCGTGCTTTTCTCACCTCATACAACGGGGTATGACCCATGCAGAGTTCTTCTTTCAATCACTGTAATCTTCCCCCATGGGTCATCGCCTCGCGGCATTTCAACGACAACCCACAGCCGCTGGAGATCCAGGGGGTGCGGGGGGCAAACCGCTTCCTCTTTGAGAAACTCGACAGCATCACTTTTTCTGAAGAGCGGGCTCTCGTCTTCAATGACTACATGTCGGTGAAGTTCCAACTCCACCAGTGGCAGGAACAGTCCACCGACACGGCCAGGAAAAGCATCAAGAACAGCTATCTCCGTTTTCTCAGGGGCTGGATGATGGACTCCAACTCCATCGAAGGAGCAGTTCTCAAGGGGTGGGTGGAGAGCCGCATGGGACTTCCCCCAACTTTCCACAAGCTGCGCATCTCCGGTGTTCATGCGGAGGAATACATGGTGTTCGCCATGGACCGGACCAAGGGGAGCGCCCGCACCAATGCCATCAATTCCCAGCTGGACCTTCTTTACGAATATAGCCAGTACGAGCTAAAGAAGCGGTACCCGGACCAGCGCTGGTTCACCCTGTACCGCGGCACCAATGATGCGGACGATTATGAACTCCTGGAAGAGGTTGGTAGACGGGAGCAAATCGTCCGCCTGAACAACCTGTTATCCTTCACCTCCGACGAGGAACGTGCCTGGGAATTTGGCGATACGGTATGGGAGATCAGGGCGCCGCTGGCGAAGATTTTTTTCTTCAACAACCTGCTGCCCAGCAGTATTTTAAAAGGGGAAGAGGAATATATGGTGATTGGCGGGGAATACCGGGTGCGACGGGTTATGTGTACGGTGTAGCACGGAGGGCAAACGATCGGTCTTAGATTTTTCCCAGCAGTGACATGGCCACCAGCTGCTCCGCCAGTTCAGACACCTCCCGGATCACCTCCCTGTCCATTTTCCTCAGCCAACGTCGGGGAATCGCCTCCATCCCATAATATGCACCGGCCAGGGCGCCGACGATGGCGCCGGTGGTATCGGCGTCCCCTCCCCTGTTTACCGTGGTGATCAGACATTCTTCAAAGGTACGGCTGCGGAAGAAATGGTGGAAGACGGTCTGCATGGTGTCGACCACGTAGCCGGTGGCCAGGCCGTGGTAGGGGTCAAAGCGGAAGGTTGGATGGAGTTCAAACAGCCCCTCCAGCTCTCTGCGCAAGCGGGGCTTGGCCGCGCCGGTCAAAGTCAGGTGCAGGAGCTTGCCAAGCCAGATGCAGGCGGCATCGGAGAGGGGATGGTTATGGGTGATGTGCGCCTGCTCAACGACGCAAGTGTCAAGCAGCTCCGGCTCCCCCAGTGAAAAGAGTGCCACCGGCAGCATGCGCATGACTGCGCCATTGCCGGCGTCCCATTGGTTGAAGGGGGTCTGCAGCCTGCCGTGCAGCATGTAGCCTCGGATTCCCCGCCGGCAGGTATCTCCAACGTCCACCGGCCGGGACTTGAGCCAACCGGCAAAATTGGCGGCAATGGCCGGCAGCGACCAGCCGCCGGCGGCGACCAGAGCCCGGGCAATGCAAAGGGCCATTTCGGTGTCGTCGGTCACCGCCCCCGGTTTCAGCCGCAGCCATCCCCCGCCGACAATGTCATCAAGAACGCCGTATTTGCCCTGGATCTCCGAGGCATTCATGAATTCTACCGGCGCCCCAAGGGCGTCGCCTATGGCGAAGCCGATGAACGCTCCGCGGGCTCTGGAAATAAGCTCCGCCCGCCCGCCGAAGACCGTGGTCATCGCCTCTCCAGCGCTTCCCGTGCGCAGCCGGTGAGAAAATCAAAGACCTCGGCGCGGCTGACGAGGAAGCTGGGCAGGTCGCGAATCATCAACTCCTCCACCAGATGCAGGGTTTCCCCATCGTCCCGCTCCAACTCGTCCATGACCTTCTCCAGCAATGGCACTACTTCGTAAAGATCATCCCGGTTGAACGGCGCAGGATCGGGCTTGCCCCTGAATTTGGGTTCACCGCGACTGGTGGTGTCTCGGGGGTACTTGTAATAGAGATCGGAAGCCTTTATCCGGAGTCCCATGGTTTCCTCCTCATAATTCCTGAGATTCATCACCCCTTACAGGCGCAGCCCCTGACCGAGGCACAGCCACTGGCGCAGTCGGCGACGGTCTTGGGTCCGGGGGGTTTAGCAAGACAGCCGGCGACGGAATCAGCGGTAACAAGCCACTCACCCTCCAGTTGCACGCCGACCAGCTCCTTTTCCCTCATCAGCATCAGAACCCGCATTTCAGTGGTGGCCAGTGTCTCTGCCGCCATCTCCACCGTCAGATATGATGTTCCATCAATCACTATTGACATAGCCGCTCTCCTTTTCTTTTGTACTTCCCTCTACATGGAACATGCCAGTCCGGTAAAAGCAGCACCGAATGCATGTTCTTCCGGTATAGCGCATTAGATGCTGCCCGCACTGCTGCCTGATAAATGGTCAGACCTGCTTAAAAAACATTGGCGCCGTGATGGTGAGGCACCGAAATACTCGACGACCAAGAGAGGGAAAAGTTATCCGTGATAGGCTGAGCCTGCCCCGGCTTGGCCTGTACCCATGCGTCTCTTTAATGAAGCGGTCCGGGACATGGCATGGTTCCAGCAATATATGAATCAACAACCTGAATAAGCGGAATACATCGAAGTATTCCATATGTGCAATGAAGCCCGGCCGGATCGAATCCGCCGGGCTTTTGCGTTCCGGATCCGCCAGCAGGCGTTGAAGCGTTTGGGAAATAAATCCAGCGAAAAGGAGCATGGCTATGGCAGGCAAATGTTCAGAGAGGAACAACATGCAGGGGCATCCCTGTTTCGGCGGCAACCATCATAAGAACGGCCGGATGCACCTGGCGGTGGCGCCGCGCTGCAACATCAAGTGCGGCTACTGCTCACGGCGTCACGACTGCGCCAACGAATCGCGCCCCGGCGTCACCAGCCGGCTTCTGACGCCGCAGGAAGCGCTGATCAAGGTGCGCGAAGTGATGGCCAGCCCGGTGGTCGGCCCGATCATCAAGGTGATCGGCATCGCCGGCCCGGGCGACCCGCTGGCCAACGAGGAGACCTTCGAGACCTTCCGCCTGGTGGAGGAGGAGTTCCCCCACCTGATCAAGTGCATGAGCACCAACGGCCTGCTGCTGCCCGAAAAGATCGGCCTGCTGGACAGCCTCGGCCTGCACAGCCTGACGGTCACCATCAATGCCCTCGATCCCCGCATTGGGGGGCGATTTACTCCCACGTCATGCACAACGGCATAAAAATGAGCGGAGCCGAGGGAGCTGAGCTGCTTGTTTCCAGGCAGCTGGAGGGACTGCGGATGGCCACCGAACTGGGCATGACGGTGAAGATCAACACTGTGCTGATCCCCGGGGTGAACGAGGGGGAGGTGCCGCGGATCGCGGGCAAAGGTCAGGGATCTGGGGGCGATGGTGATGAATGTGCTCCCTCTTATTCCCCAGGCAGATTTCGCCCATGTTACGCCATCAACCCCGGAACAGCTGGATCAGGTGCGCAGGGACCAACGAATCGATCATCGGCCAGTTCAAGCACTGCCGCCAGTGCCGGGCGGATGCCGTGGGGCTCATCGGCCGGGATGTGCAGTTTGCGGAGAGCCGGCTGTGCAGGGTCATGAGATGAGGATTGAACCCCTTCTTCCGGGCCACGTGCCTGACTTCCTCAACCTGGCCGGGAAAGAGGGGTGGATTAGTGAAGAGTGGGAATTTGATTTTGTCCTGAACAATTTTCCGGAAGGATGCTGGATAGTCCCAATCGGAGGAATTCCGGCCGGGTACATCACCGCAGCCAGGTACGAGAAGAGCGGCTGGGTCGGTAATCTGCTGGTGCGGGAGGAATGGCGAGGACGGGGGTTAGGCGGGACCCTCCTGAGGCAGGCGCTCTCCTCCCTTGATCGAACCGGCGCAGAAATCACCTGGCTCACCGCTTCACCGGCCGGTCAGCCCCTTTACGAAAAGCTCGGCTTCGTCGCCATAGACCGGATTATCCGTTGGCGCGGCAGAGGCGGCGGTGGCGGGCAGAGCAGAAAGTCGACCGGCCTGTTCACTGGCAGAAATGGAAGAAATAGACCGCCTGGGCTGGGAATCGCCGCCTTGAGATCCTCAGGGCACGGCAGAGCGGGGAATTGTTGTCAGTGTGGCAGATGGTTTTTGTACGGTGCAGATGACAGCTGGTGGTGTACAACTGGGTCCCTGGGGATGCCGAAGCACGGGGATTGCGGAGGTCTTGCTGCATAAGGCGCTGAGTATTGGCGAACCAGGAGCAGAGATCATTTTAGATGTGCCTGAGGCGAACCGGGAGGCGGCGGAGATATTGAGAAGGGCATGGCTTCTGCCAGTGCGGGGCAACCGTGCTCATGTACAGGGGGAGATCGCCCCGCCTATCAGCCTGCACATATTTACGCGCTGGCCACCATGGGGAGCCTGGGCTGAAACATCATTGGGCGGCAGAAGTTGGCGGCGCATCAACAGGTAGAGCCCCAGAGGAATCAGCCAGCAGATAATGGCGGTCCAGATATTGTGGGAGAAAAAATGGGTGCCGCGGGCCATCTGGGCATAGCCGTAGATACTGCCAAGTAACAAACCGGCGACGAGCCAGCGACGAGCGACCTTACGCCGTCGATCCCGCCAGGCAAAATACCCGGCCATCAGAGAAAATCCCCCCGATGCGTGCCCCGCCGGGAAGCATGCGCCAGGTGCACAGACGGAAGGCGCGGGCTCGAACAGGCGGGTATAGGGAACCTGTCCGCCATACCTCTCCATGTCCCACGGGCAGTGCCGGCCGATGATCTCCTTACCGGCAGTTACTGTGCCGGTAGCCATGCAAATGGACAGGAACAGGAGCAAAAGCTGCCACCGGATGTCACGGAGCCTGGCCAACCGGAAAGAGGCACCCCAGGCCAGCAAAGATCCTCCTGCTATGATCGAGATGAGATCCCTTCCCCGCTTGTGAACGAGCCATTGGGCCCACCATGCTTCTCGGGCTGGCCACTCTCCCTTGAAAAAATCAAAGAAGCGGTCAGCAAGTAACAAATCCACATCCGTCAGTTCACACACAACAGCTGCGACAATAAAAAGCACACTTGGCACGATCAGGCACCAGAACCAGAAGTTTGCCTTTAACTTCTGCATGCCATGGTTTTCCATGTCTAGCGAACCCTGTTCAGCCGATGCTGGTAGATGTAATCGCCACCCTGGTAATAGGCAAGCATATCCTCAAGAAGCGGTCCATCAAGTGGAACCGGTCGAGCTTCACCCGAACGGCGGTCGACGCTGTACTGGGCTTCATACTTGCGGGGGCCGAGTACCAGGAGTCGGTCCTGGGTCAGGTAGCCGAGCTTCTGATAGGTGGAGATGAAGGCTCTGGGTGGATTTGGCGAGTCTTTTAAGATGTCTCGACCGAGGAAGTCGGTCTCGTAACTCATGTTCATCAGGCCGAGGACAGTGGGTGCCACATCAATCTGACTCATGAGGCGATCGACGCGGCCTGCTTTCACATGCTGTGGAGCATAGATCAGCATGGGAATTTCATATTTCTTTACAGGAATGGCGGATTTACCGGCGCTACCGGCACAGTGGTCAGCGATGAAGACAAAAATGGTATCCTTGAACCATGGCTCCCGGCTGGCTTCGGCGATGAGTCGGCCTATGGCATAGTCCGCATATTTCACCCCACCATTACGGCCGGTCTTGGATCGTATATCGATTCGCCCGTCGGGATAGGTAAAGGGGCGGTGATTGGAGGTGGTCATAACCATGGAGAAGAAAGGCTTGCCCGCTGCATGGGACTTGTCCCCCTCCAGAATTACCTTGCGGAACAGGTCTTCGTCACAGACCCCCCAGATGTTGGAAAAGGTGACCTCATCCTTGGCAAAGTTGGAGCGATCCACTATGGAAAATCCATTACCGGCAAAGAAGGCGTTCATATTATCAAAGAAGCCGTGGCCGGCATAAATGAACTTGTTATCGTACCCCTTTGCTTTCATTACCTCGCCCCAGGAGCGAAAGCCGTCATTATTTGGGCGCTTGAGGATGGAAGTACCTGGCAACGGCGGTAATGAGAGGGTCAGAGCTTCGAGGCCACGGACCGTACGAGTACCGGTGGCATAGAGATTCGTAAACAGCAATGAGCGGCCGGCGAGGTGGTCGAGACTGGGGGTAAGCTTTTCCTGATTGCCGAAGCTGCCGAGATATTCAGCGCTAAGACTCTCTTCCACGACCACGACCAGGTTTAGCCGCTTCTCCGGCCCAGCGCCACGTATGCTGCGGGTAAATCGGGGAGATTCAGGATTAACGAAGCGATTGTTCTGTTCCGCGACCAGGGTCTTCAGCCGCCCCAGCACTTTGTCGTTGGGCAGGGTTGATAGAAGCGGGTAAAACTGAGTTCATTATTGCGGAAGGCTGCCACAAGTTATAGATACCATTGCCGGCGAGCTCATTGGCGAAGTTATTGGATGAAAAGGCGGACTGGGACACATTGATACAGGCCAGGGTAACCAGCGGAGCAGCAACCAGCAGTAATCCGGTGCGGCGGCAAGTGCCTTGAATTGTTATGACTGCCGCCTGGTCCAGCCGCTTGCGCAGCAGCCAGGTAAGGCCAAGTGCCCCGGCGATTATACCGCTGAAGATGGCCGCAACAGGATATGACTCCCGGATGTTGCCGACAACTTCCCGACTGTACACCAGGTAATCTACGGCAATGAAATTGAAGCGGGTGCCGAATTCATCGAAGAAGAGATATTCGGCACAGGCCGTAAAGATCAGCACGCCTGTAAAAAGGGTGAACAGCAGCCTGATCGCCAAGGAATGCCAGCCCTTTGATTTGAAGCGGCGCGGTACCAGAAGCAGATAAATAGCCAGCGGCAACAGCGCATAGGACAAAGTAGCCAGATCAAAAACCACCCCGGTGGCCGCTGCCTTGAGCAGAAGTGGCAAGGTCAGCCCCGCTTCCGTGGGGGTCAGCACCCAGAGCAGGATGCGGGTTGCTGTTGCAGCAACCATGAAGATAGATGAGACAAGGGCGACAAGCCCCGGACCGCGTTTGGGCATCGGCTTCTCCTACAAGACAGTTTTGATGCTGTATCGTAAGCGATGCTGTATTGCCGAAACATTGCAGAAGAATTACATTCTTGTCATCAAGCCGGTTTTGATAAAGTCGAGGACAACGACTGTGCCCTGTCCCGGCTCGCTGGTCAGTGTCGCACTACCCCCATGCAAAGCCATGATAGAACGGACAATGGCCAGACCCAGGCCGCTGCCATGGTTGTACCTTAAACGGGCCTCGTTGCTGCGGTAAAAACGGTCGAAAACACGAGGGAGATCCGCGGCTGAGATCCCCATGCCGGTATCGCGGACAGCAATAGTAACCCGGTCGTTTGCGGCACTGATGGTGACGGTGATCGTCCCTCCGGCTGAAGTATAGCGAAGTGCATTGGAAATGACGTTGCCAAGGGCACGCTGGAACAGTCGGGGATCGGCACTGATGGTACCGGTCCCTTCAATGTTGATGGTGATGCGCTGTTCATCGGCTGTATTGCGATAATATTCGACCAGCTTTTCCAGTTCGGCTCTGACGTCTATTTCGTCCAGCGCGAGTTCCTGGTCCGGCCGGGCAAGGAACATGATGTCGCCCACCATGCGGCCCAGCCGTTCATATTCCTCAATGCTCGATTCGATGATATGCCGATATTCGTCATTGGAACGGGACCGTGACAAGGCAACTTCCGCCTCCCCCCGAAGGTTGCTGAGCGGCGTGCGCAACTCGTGGGCCAGATTGGCGGAGAAATTCTGACAGGCGGGCAAAGGATTCTTCAAGGCGGCCCAACATGCCGTCAAGGGCTATGGTCAACTGATCCAGTTCCTTCGGCCAGGTACCCACTCTGATGCGCTGGTGCAGATCGGTTTCGGTAATCTGCGCCACGGCCGTAGCCATATTGCGTAGCGGCTGCAGCCCCTTGCGGGTAATGATAATGCCAAGCACTGCAGCCAGAAACAACCCGACCAGTATTGAGATGGCCATCTTCAAGCGGTACTTGGCCATGAGTGCGACTTCATCGGTATCATTCAGGGCAACTTGCAGCAGCAGGAAATTGGGGTCCCCCAATCCCTCCGCCCAGGCAGCATTCAACAGGAAATGAGTGCCGTCCCTTGATACGTAATTGGTCCCGTGACCGATCTTGCTGCCGCTGAGGACAGGCTGGGGAAATACTATTGACGGCACGGCAGACATTCCCGACGACTCCAGAACGGTCCGGCCCGATGCATTCTGCACACGTATCAAGTAGCGGGTGTGCTGGCCGGCATTTCCTGCTGGATATGATCCTTGAGGGCAGAGAAAGTGTCGGCATGGCGTAGAACTCACCGACCGCAAATGGTGATCCGCTCCACCAGGAAATCGTTATCCTCGTAGCGAAGGTCCTCGGTCAAGGTGCGGTACTGGAACCAGTTGGTACAAAAGAGGATAAGCAGTGTGCTGACCAGGTAAAGCAGCACCAGTCGGGTGGTGATGGCAATTGAGGTGGCCCCTTCAGGCCGATTCGTCGAGGACATAGCCTACTCCGCGTATGGTGTTGATCAATTTGAGCGAAAAAGGGTCGTCGACCTTTTTTCGCAGTCTGCGGATTGCCACGTTAACGACATCGGTATCGCTGTCGAAATTGATACCCCACACCTTTCGGAGATGGTGGTGGGTGAGGACCTCGCCGCGACGGCGCAGCAGCAGGGCGAGCAGTTGGAATTCCTTGGCGGTCAGATCCAGAATTGTCGCACCCCGTTTGGCCTTGTGGCGTATCAAATCCAGTTCAAGGTCGGCCACGTGCAGGACCTCGGCCTGCTGCAGAGGGTGCCGGCGAAGAATTATTCTTACGCGGGCCAGCAACTCGGAAAAAGCATAGGGCTTGACCATGTAGTCATCCGCGCCCAACTCCAGGCCGTGCACGCGGTCATGCACTGCATCGCGGGCCGACAGAAAAATAATGGGAACATTGTTGCCCGCCTCCCGCAGCTCCTTAATAATGGACCAACCACCGCGCCGCGGCAGCATGACGTCAAGAATGACCAGGTCATAATCTTCCGTACCGGCCATATGCAAGCCATCCTCGCCGTTCCCATGGCCACATCAACACTGAAGCCATGCTCCGAAAGCCCCTTTTTCAGGTAATTGGCCGATTTTTGTTCGTCTTCTACGATGAGGATACGCATTAATTTTTGCCTTTGTGAATGATTCAAAGTTACGTCTCGGCCATCACCCAGCCTGATCTTCCTTCAGGGTTGCTACAACAGCTGCACTTCGCTGACCCGCACAATCAGCAGTTCCTGGCGAAACCGCTTTGCCAGTTCCTGCCGATACTCAGTCCACCACTTTCGATCAAGTTTTTCGGCCATCACCTCGTAAATAACAATGGCGTCATGCACTGTCGAGTGTTTTGATTCTTTCCATGAACCTTCAGCAGGCGAATGAACATAGGTGGTAATGCCGCCGAACCGTTCTGTCAGCTGGTCCCGCACGCGAAGGTATTCCTGCTGGGGGAAATGGTCACCCGCATTATCATAAAGAAGGCAACAGTATCTGGATCAGGTACATTACTCTCTCCTTCCAAATGGGATTTTCGAGCCCTTTCAACTTAGAGCATTTGATGCTTTCTGACAACCGGTTTAAAGAGAGCCTTTTCCTATTCCAAATATAACTGACGCCTCACAAAAAAGAAGTGCGCTCTGTCGGCAGGCGCACTTCTTGATTTTACAGCATTTTGATTTTTATTTTCGCTACCCCGTCAGGCGGTGGCTGCTACCGGCACATGCCGCCACCCATAATTCCGGAAGTTGGCCGCATGGTCGACCCTGAATAATTCCAAGTAATAGCTCTGGCTGGTCATGTTGTTAAACGTGGCAGAATAATTGACAAAGCCTGAAGGAAAGGCTGGTGAAGTAAATCTGCATCTGGTTGCGCAGGGCATTCATGAACTCGCTGTCCATGCCCGACCCCATGTAGACGTTGTAGGACACCTGGGGCAGGTACTGGTCCAGCTGACCCATCATACCCCGGAAACGGCTGCTGTAGGCGCCGGTGGTCCCATTCATCACCTGACCAGCCTGTTCTCCCATGAGGCCGGCCGTCTGCTGAGCAACCCGGTGCATTTCCAGATACTGTGCCTGATAGGGACCCCCAGTCATGCTCCCTGCCATATAATTGCCAAGCACGTTCATGCCGCCTGGCATGTTCAGCTGGCTGCGCAACTGTGCCATTGCTTCAGTCAGGGTCATGCCCGGATTCGCCTCCAGTTTCTCCCGAATCAGGGTCGACATGGGACGGATGAAGTTTTCCACTGTTCCGGAAACGGCAGCGCCTGGAGTGCAGAGCACATAGCTGCTTGAAACCGCAACGCCAGTGTCGCTATCGATGGTCTGGCCCGTGATGGCCATGGCCACCACCGGATATTTGCCGATGTCTTCGGGTGCCACATTGAGAGTGTACGCACCATTCTGGCCGGTGGTAGCGGAAGGCTCCCCCTGATCCAGCTGGTAGTTGAAGTTTTTGTCGAGAAAGACCATGGCATTCTGCAGGTAGCCGTCGGCAACGGTGCCGCTCACTGTTGCCGCCTGTGTCGTGCTGCTGCCGCAACCGGCTATGATTCCCACTGAGAGGACCGCTAACGTTGCTAATGCTTTTTTCATTCGAGACTCCTTTTCGTTAAGGTTAGAAATCAAAATAGACGGCCAGACCGGTGCCGTAATCGTGGCTGGATCGGTCATGCCCTTAGCAAGATATCCGTTAATACCTAAATGGGTTCCCAGCTCGGATCAAACCGGCTTGATTAGAGTGGTCGGTTTCGTGCCCCGGGTGTTCTTTTTTTCAGGAGTTAATGCCTTGGCTTCTTTTTCGGTTTTGAGACCCCGGTCCCCGAGGTCGCAGCTGTTGGACATTCAGGTAGGAACACCTAACCGGGGCAGGATGTATTTCTGCAAAGCAAGCCATGCCACAAGCATGATGACAACCAGTACAAATTCTTTCATCTCTTCTCCCTTTGCGAAAATATTCAATATTTTGAATATAGCGAAACTATGCAAGGCTGTCAACCGACTTAAATGCACCCTATCAATCAGGAAGTATTTCCATGCAACATCTTTTGGCTCTATTTACAGATGCAGCATTGACAGAATTGTGCAGTTCGGCTACCTTATTCAATAATTTGATATATAACGAAGCACTCATGAGGGGAAGCTGGTATGATCAGAAAGATAAGTGCGGCGTTTACCGGTGGAGCGCTTGGTGGACTCGTCGACAGCATCAATATCTGGGCCATGGGCAAGACCGGCATCAGCGATCTGATCGGGTTGGCCATGAAGCCGGAGTTCACGGGGCCATGGCTGTATCAGCGCATGGTGTGGGGCGGTATCTGGATGTTGCTGCTTCTGCTGCCGCTCTGGAAAGATCGCCTCCTGATGCGGGGCGCGTTGTTCAGCCTGCTGCCCTCGGCAATGATGCTGTTCATGGTGCTCCCCTCCATGGGCAAGGGAATGTTCGGCCTCGGCTTTGGCACCATCACACCTGTAGTGGTAGTCGGATTGAACATGATTTTCGGCATGGTCGCCTCACTCTGGTATTGGAAGGCAACCACCCCCAAGGCGACCACCACCTGTTGATAATGGATTTTTTATGAGAAAACATGTCTTTTTTTTACTTGCTCTCCTTGCCCAAACTCAGCCTCTTTACGCCGCCCCCACCCTGACAATTGACGAGGCGCTGGCAACAGCACTGCGTAACCACCCTCAGATAACGGAAGCGACTGAAAATCTGGCTGGTGCCGAAGCCAAAACGGGGCAGGCGTTGGCCAACTATTACCCCCAGATCAGCATTGCCGCCGATTGGAGCAGAGGCCGTTTCTATCTGACAGCTCTACAAGGCATCAAAACGACCGAGACTAACATCGCGGCCCTGTACCTGAAGCAGACCATCTACGATTTCGGCCGCACCAGCGGGGTTGCTGATGCTGCACGAAGCAATCGTGATGCCGCCGACAACGCTCTCACCGCGACTCGGCAGGAATTGTCGCTGCACCTTAAAAGCGCATTTTACCTGCTGCTGGCAGCTGACAGACAGGTTGATGCAAGCAGGGAAACGGTCAGCGCCCGTGAACAGGTTTTTCACCAGGCCAATGAGTTTTTTATTCAGGGCATTCGGGCCAAGGCCGATGTGGCAAGGGCAGAGGCGAACCTGTTTGCTGCAAAGACAGCTTTGATCCCGGGCAGAGAATAACCGGGAAATTGCCCGTCTCGAACTTGCCAACGCCATGGGACTGGCTACGCTGGACGAACGCCGACCGGTTGAGCCGGCCCCGGTTTTGGACCCATTGCCCGACAGGAGTCTGGCGCATCAGGAGGCGGTGCACAATCGCGCTGAGTTGCACCAGTTGGAGTCCCTGAAATCCGCAGCATCCGCCAACCTGCGAGCAGCCAAAAGCGGTCACCTGCCGATACTTTCCGGTGCGGCCAGTGTCGGTTATGCCGATCGGGATTTCCCTCCCACCGGCAACGTCTGGGGGGTGGGGTTGAACTTGACAATGCCGCTTTTTTCCGGTTTTTCAACCATTGAAGGGGTTCGCGAAGCCAATGCCAACTTAAAGTCCATCGACGCTCGGCTGAATAATCTCAGGCTGCAGATAAGCAAGGAAGTGGAATCGTCATGGCTAGGGGTAAATGAATCCTCCGCCCGCATCGCCTCAACCGATAAAGAGGTCGCGGCTGCCGATGAAAACAGATTGCTGGCCGAGGGACGTTATCAGGAAGGGGTTGGCAGTATCATAGAAGTCACCGATGCGCAATCACTGGCAATTGAGGCACAGACCTCCAATATTCAGGCTCGCTATGACTATTACAACGCACTGGCACGACTTGATCGGGCCATGGGAAGATATTGAGCGTAACCATTAAGGAGTTACAAATGGAGCTGCTGAGGACTTTGGCAAGAAGGAAAAAACATCTGCTCTGGTTTGCAGTGATAGTGGTTGTGGCTATCGTGCTCAAGCAGACCCTTTTTGCTCCACCACTGGTGAAAACTGTAAAACTTGAAAAGCGTGATCTGGCTGCCCAGGTATACGGCAATGGGACGGTGGAGGCAAAGGTGGTAGTGGGGGTTTCCAGCAAGATCACCGGCCGGATTATTGAACTTTATGCCGACCAGGGGGATCAGGTGAAAGGTGGGCAGCTCCTGGCCAGACTGGAGAATGACGACTTCCGCCAGCAGGAACAGCAATCTACGGCCGGGCTGAATAAGGTGACTGCCAACCTGAATGTGGAACAGGCCAGTCTGCAGAAGGCGAGGGTCAACCTGATCCTGGCTGAGAAAAACAGCCGGCGTTTCAAGACCCTGGCAGATAAAAATCTGGTTTCAAGGCTTGAGGCTGAACAGTACGAAACGGCTTGGCAGATTGCCAGAGAAGAGGTGACCCGAAGCCAGGCAGGGTTGGACGCGGTACAGATGGAACAACAGGCAAGCCGCGCCAACCTGGGTTTTGCCAGAAGCAAGGTAATGGAAACGCTCATATATGCGCCTCAAAGTGGCATCATCATTACCCGGGACCTGGAAAAGGGTGCCACGGTTACGCCTGGCATGTCGATCTTCACCATAGCCGATCCCAAGGTGGTCTGGGTCAAGGCAAATGTGGACGAGTCACAGCTCAAGGGGGTGGCAATCGGCAAAAAAGCCGTTATTACCCTGCGCTCTGCAGCGGCTGAACAGCTTCCCGGCCAGGTGGCCCGCCTGGGACATCAGAGCGACCGGGTAACCGAAGAACTGGAAGTGGACGTGGCCTTCAGCACCCCATTGAAGGATTTCCGGCTGGGAGAACAGGCGGATGTCTACATCGTCACTGAAACGAAAAAGAATGCTCCCGCACTCCCCGCCGCCGCCATCGTCACCAGAGAGAAGCAACGGGGGGTCTGGACGGGTGACAACGGCAAGCTCGCCTTCCGGCCCTTGACCATCGGCATCGAGGATCGCCGCAACTTCACTGAAGTCATTGCCGGTCTTGATGCAGGTGAACAGGTCGTTGTGGCGCCCCCCCAGGCCCAAGCCAAATTCAGGGAAGGCATGCGGGTGAGGATGGCGCCATGAACCTCGCCATCAGGGACATACGCTATCACCGGGGGCGGTTTATCCTCACCTCCATCGGCCTCGGACTTCTCATCGGGGTAGTGATGAGCATGGGAGGAATCTACCGTGGACTTTTTGCCGATGCCCTTGCCGTTCTTGAATCCACCAAGGCGGATATCTGGGTAGTGCAGCAGGATACCAATGGCCCTTTTGCCGAAAGCTCCCGCATCCCGGAGGACACCAAGTACCGGATAAAAGCGGTGCCTGGCATTGCCGAGGCATCGCCCCTTTCTTTACAGACCCTTCAGATCGAGCGGCAGGGAAAGCCGTTCCGTTTTTTTCTGATGGGCTACGACCTGAACGGGTTTGGCGGCCCTCCGGAGATCATTGCCGGCCGCAACATCCGCCAGAAGCAT
>CAWAFF010000052.1:0-12411 GCA_963780945.1 uncultured delta proteobacterium
CGGTTCCTTAAATTGGTTAATTACCTTTTCCATTGCGATTTCCTGTGGTTGTAAGCGTTTCAGTGTCTGTGTCGGACAGGAGTCAATCCCACACGGGCGCGGCTCCATTAATTTTTGCAATATATTCCTTCTTATATTAAATAATCAATAATAATTGTTGGTGCAGTTCAACCAAATGGCTGCCGGTGGGACCCTGAAAAGTCAGCTTGTAACAGCTGTTTTTTCCTGTTAAAGTCCACTGCTTGAATTTTAATTTACTGCGACCTTTACAATCGAGGCCGCGGCCGGTAATTTTAAAAGATCCCCATGGGGGATCAGTCTTCAAACAATGCAAATAGAGCCAGAACCCTGGCCTTGAGGTTCCTCTGATTCTGCTTGATGTAATTGCCATGAGAGGTTCGTTTGAAAATCCTTTTGACCAATGATGACGGTGTACGGGCACCCGGCCTGGCAGCGTTGGCTGAGGCGATGACAGCTCTCGGAGAAGTCTTCATAATAGCTCCGGACAGGGAGCAGAGTGCTGTGGGCCATGCCCTTACCCTCCACCATCCCCTCAGGGCCAATAAAATCGGCGAAAACATCTTCGCCGTGGACGGCACGCCCACCGATTGCGTCAATCTGGGCATCCACAGCCTTCTTTCCTTCAAGCCTGACCTGGTTGTTTCCGGTATCAACCGTGGGGCCAATCTTGGCGATGATGTGACCTATTCAGGCACTGTTTCTGCAGCTATGGAGGCTACGCTGATGGGAATCCCAGCCATCGCCGTCTCGCTGGTTACTTCCACTGAAGGCACCAATTATAAGGCAGCAGCACAGTTCGCTGTCAAGCTTGCAGGCATTGTCCACAAGGAGGGACTTCCAGAGGATACCTTCCTCAACGTGAACGTTCCCGATCTGCCTTGGGAGAGGTTGCGCGCTCCACTTGTAACCAGCCAGGGAAAGAGGTCCTACGAGGGTACTATCATCAACAATGTGGATCCCCGTGGTCGCAATTACTATTGGATCGGCACCGTAGATCTTCACTTCCAGGACATTGAGGGAAGCGACTACTTTGCAGTCTCACGGGGGCATATTTCCGTAACCCCTTTACATCTGGACCTCACCAACTACAATTCAATCTCCATACTGCAAAAATGGCAAATGTCCTGATAGCGGAGAGATGGAAGCTGGACAGATAGGAATCTCTTTGTTATATTTTATTGGTTAAGGACATTAGAATTTTATGATAAACTTTGACAGAACAAGACGAAAGATGGTGGAAACGCAGATTGTGGAGCGAGGGATCAGTGACAGGCGCGTCATTGATGCCATGTTGAAAGTTCCCCGCAACATTTTCGTGGAAGAGGCTATGGCCGCACAAGCCTACAGTGACTCGTCCCTGCCCATCGGAGAAAAACAGACCATCTCGCAGCCTTACATGGTCGCATTCATGTCCGAGGTGCTGCAGTTGACCGGCAAGGAAAAGGTCCTTGAACTTGGCACCGGTTCCGGCTACCAGACAGCCATTCTTGCCGAGCTGGCCGACCGGGTTTACACGGTGGAGAGGATTCGGTCCCTTGCCTTACGCGCACGAAAGGCCCTTGACCGGTTACATTATCTGAACGTCAACCTGAAAATCGGGGACGGTACCGATGGCTGGGCTTCCGAGGCGCCATTTGATGCGATACTAGTTACTGCCGGTGCTCCTGATGTGCCGGCTTACCTGGTTGACCAGCTGGCTCCCGGCGGCAGGCTTTTGATACCGGTAGGTGACCAGAGCGATCAGACCCTGGTGCTGGTAACAAAAGATGGGAGTGGCGCAATTGCCCGCGAGGATTTAGGTCCTTGCCGCTTCGTCAAGCTGATCGGCAAATATGGCTGGAGTAGTGAAGAGTAGCATATGATAAATGGTTCTGCCCGTAACAAAGCTGACGGAAAATACACTTGAATCCACAAGCGAGGTTGCCATGGACAACGATGAAATGATAGCTGACTTTGCCGGAGAAGAACCCCATAAGGATCTGGACATTTTCATGGAGCCGGAAATCGAGCCTGACCCGGTTGAACTGGAACAGGTCGAAGAGGCTGAGGAACCGGACGAGGTCGAGGAAGAACAGATAAAGGTTGCCGTCGTTGAGCATTTCGATGATGCGATCAAGCTTTACCTCCGGGAAATCCAGAAGACAAAGCTTCTGACAGCCGATGAAGAAAAAGCTTTGGCAGCGAGCATCGACAAGGGCGACAAGGCTGCCCGCGACAAGATGATCGAATCGAACCTGCGGCTGGTGGTGAAAATCGCCAAGCGTTACATCAACCGGGGACTTCCTTTTCTCGACCTGATCGAGGAGGGGAACATGGGGCTGATCAAGGCGGTGGAGCGATTCAAGCTCTCCAAGGAGTGCCGTTTTTCCACCTACGCCACCTGGTGGATCAGGCAGTCCATCGAACGGGCCCTGGTGAACCAGTCGCGCACCATCCGGCTGCCGGTCCACGTTTCCGACGATATCAACAAGATGTTGCGAATCACCCGGGAACTGGTGCAGAAGTTCAACCGTGAGCCATCCATCAAGGAAGTGGCGACCGCCATGCAGGTAAACTCGGCCTATGTCCGCAGATTGATGGTGCTGCTGAAAAAGACCTATTCCATCGAAAGACCCATGGGAGAGAACAACGACTATTTCCTCATCGACACCATAGAGGACACCTCCACCGTCTCCCCGGCCGACCTGCTGGAGGATGTGAACAGGTACGAGATGGTTTCCAAGTGGTTTGAGACCCTTTCCGACAATGAGAAAAAGATTCTTACCCTGCGCTTCGGCCTGGATGACAAGGACCCGCAGACCCTGGACACCATCGGCCGCAGTTTTGGCGTTACCCGGGAGAGAATCCGCCAGATCGAGGCAAAATCGCTGGAAAAACTGAGGAAAATTATGGAGGCAACGGAATTGGCAGCACGTGCAGTGTGCCCCAGCAAATGAAATGATAATTTGAAATGACGAAGGAGAAAGTATGGAAGAGTTGAAGAACATAATCAGAGATATCGCAGATTTCCCGAAAAAAGGCATTATTTTCAAAGACATCACCACCCTGCTTTCAGATGCGGCTTCCTTCCAGCGGATGGTTGATCTCCTGTCCCACCGCTACATCGGCAAAGGCATTGACAAGGTTGTCGGGGTAGAGGCCAGGGGTTTCATCATCGGCTCGGCCCTGGCTTACAAACTGGGTGCAGGCATCGTACTGGTGCGCAAGCCGGGTAAACTTCCTTCTGAAACCTTTAAGAAAACCTATGACCTGGAATACGGCACCGACACCCTTGAAATCCACACCGACGCCATCAAAACAGGGAGAGAGGGTGCTGATAGCCGACGACCTGCTCGCCACCGGCGGCACCATGGCTGCGGTGGTTGATATGGTCAGAGCATGGGGGCGGATCGTGGAATGCTGCTTCATGGCGGAACTGGATTTCCTGAACGGCAGGACAAACTGCCGGCAGGAAAGGTCTTTTCACTGCTTGAATTTTTGGATAATGTTTTGAAAGCGGTTGAACTGGTCTCTGATATAACATCAGTCATGCACATGTCCCCGTAGCTCAGCAGGATAGAGCACTTCCCTCCTAAGGAAGGGGTCGGACGTTCGAATCGTCTCGGGGACGCCAATAATACAGGCACTTGCAGACTTTATGCAGGTGCTTTTTTTATTCATGCCGTAGTAAATGCCGTAATAAATCTTTTGGCTACACCTACAGACAATTAAAAAAACCGGATGCCCTGTCATGGGTTCCCGGTTTTTTTTTTGACCCCTAACAAACAATCCTCCGGTGTCTCAAAATAGGGTAATCTCCCAAGCTGATATCAATTTATTTTTCATCTAAAATACTTTACGACATATTATGTCCCAATACAGTGCTAAGTTGAAAAAATCCTATGTCAGCCCTGTTATGGAGGTGCACCATGGCTACAGCAGACGCGATCAGCATTACACCAACTGATAAAATCTGGAACGGTTCGCCGGTCACGGTTTATGAGGGGCCGATTCAGGCACTCAGGGATCACATTCCACTGTTCGAACGACGGACCTTTGGCCCAGCGCTCCAGCCCATATGCGAAGATCCGGATCATCCGTTTTTTGCCCCTCCTTCAGGCTTATCCGGTATCAACCATTACCACGACGTCATTGTCCAAATGCCGCTTAAGGCGGACACTGTGGAAATCCCGGTCGGTATTGTCTCCAAGCAATATACCCTAGTTCAGCATCGCATGCTGTTTGACGAAGCTATCACCGCTTTGA
Source organism: uncultured delta proteobacterium (assembly GCA_963780945.1). GTDB lineage: Bacteria > Desulfobacterota > Desulfuromonadia > Geobacterales > Geobacteraceae > Geotalea. The sequence goes on from CAWAFF010000052.1 coordinate 4,267, forward strand.
AATCGGCTGAGATTGATCCGGCTGAGGTTAAGGCACGCATGGAGATGACCGAGTTTGGAGAAAGGATGCATCTCGGGTTCTTGCTGCCGGAACGCTTTAATCTTAAACTGAAAGACGATGAAATGGGGCTGCGGCTGGAATGTTTCAACTCCGTGGATGGCAGTATGAAGTTTACCTGCGTCATTGGCTGGCTGCGCTTTGTTTGTTCAAATGGTTTGGTGGTCGGCGTTGCCGATACATACTACAAACAGCGGCACAATCGTTTCCTGGAGATGACGGATATTGCCGCTATGCTGGGGGCTGGCATTGAATCCACCACACGTGAGCGGGAAACATATTTGACTTGGTCAAAGAAGAATGTCACGGAAGACAAATTACAACAGTGGACTAACAAACAGCTTGCCAAGCGATGGGGAGTCAAGGCGGCTGCGCGTACCTGGCATATTACCAGAAGCGGTTATGACATTTCTTTTGCCGATCCTTTTGAAAAGGGATTGCCAACTGAAAAAACTGTCAATTTTGAAAAGAAAGTCCCAGGTGCCATATTGCCTGGAAATACGGTCTATGCAGTTGCCCAGTCGCTGGCCTGGCTGGCCAAGGAGCGGCGTGATATTCAGGAGCAGTTGCAGATGAAGCGAGAGATCCATGATCTGGTGAGGCCTTTGCTGGGGAGATAAGATCCTTGATGGCTGTTCCAAATGCTACAGATAAGGGGGGAGAACACCATGACTGTTGCGGGTAAAGTAACTGATGAAGACCGACGGTGGGCATTTGAATTTATCGAAAGAAACTTCGAGGAAGCTTATTTCAGGGTTCTGGGTGGTACCCTGCCCAAGGAGAATCCTGATTGGCACAGCCTGTTTCACCACGAATGGTCGGCAGATTTAAGCGCCAACTATGACAAGGCACAATGGTTGCGGCGTGAGGCGGCGCTGACACAGGAATTGAAAGCGGCGTATGCAAGGTTTCTCCGGCGGGATATTGAGGCGGATTTGGATGATTATGAAAAAATGGTGTTTGTGAATTTTCTGCCTTGCAACTAAAAATAATGGCGCTTCTTCTTTAGCTTCAATGTTGCGAAAAATTCATATATTATCGGCAGCGCTTCAGTTTCGTTATGAATGGAATTGACCGGTCCGGTTCCGGAGTGTCGGTAGGTGATGGAGATAGGGTAAGAAATGAACAGTCTTAGAATTATTTCAAATATTTGAGAAGTAATACAGTCGGCTCTTGAATGACACAAGGTAAGCTGAAAAGAGTGATTTTTTTTCAGGAGACTCCAATTTATGGACATAGACAATCTTGCTATAAGTGCCTTATCTTTGCCATTTGAGCACGATTTAGATATCCATTATTTAATATTACGAACAAATGACTTTACTGTTTATTTAGATAGTGAATTAGACATCGACTGGAAAACTACTGACGAATATGATGCAAGAAGAGAAGGAGATCTAGCAAGTCATAATAAAATAATAAACCGTGTCGCAAGTTTGGAATGTATCCCAAATGATCACTTAAGAACCAATATACGACGGAACTATAAGAGAATGCTCGGAGAAGGTTTAGCTCGTTCGCTGAAGCATGACTACGAAAATGCAATGAATATTCTTGACGACGCAGAACAATATATCAAGGCTCGAAATATAGAGTCTGCGCGTTATTGGCAGTTATCTACAAGTTGCTTCTTTGGAATTCTTTGCGGGCTCGTTGCCTGTTTGATATGGGTATTTAGAACGCAAATAATTTCAATTTCAGGAGAAGTCGCACTTTACGTGTTTTTATCAAGTTTAGCAGGTGGCGTAGGAGCACTTATTTCCATCATATTCAGAATTGGCAATACTCAAATAACAACCGATGCTGAACGAAAATTACACATTCTCGAAGCTATAAGTAGAATAATCGGTGGAATTATTTCAGGTTTAATCATTTCTTTTTTCATAAAATTAGGATTGTTTGTCCCTGTATTTCAAAAGACAAACGGAACTTATTTAGCAATGGTAGCGGCAGGACTTATTGCAGGCGCTAGTGAAAGATGGGTACCGTCATTGATTGCCCAATTTGAGAACGGACAAAAAGTACCAAAACCAAAAGGAGGGAAGTAGAAATGCGTAAGGCATTATTAATATCTAACCCTGGAGAGGCGGGGGAAGAGCGGTATTGCGATGGTGTTTATGTTGATGTGAAAAACTACATTGATTTTTTGACTTCCCCACTGGGTGGATTTTGGTTCAAGCATGAAATTGAGCATCTTGAGAGACCCACAACCCAGCAGCTTAAACAGAAATTATCCGCGATTCCTTATCAAGCTTATTCGCTGATAATTTTTTGTGGGCATGGATATTTTTCACCGCGGCTTGGGACAACTGTTTTGGAGCTTCGAAAAAATGAAGAAATAGGTTCCCTAGACCTGCGTGATAACGCATCAAAAAGATCCATACTTTTAGATTGCTGTAGGCGAGTTCATTACGATTTGCTATTAGATAAAGCAATGAGATCAGCCATTTGTTTTGCCGAGCCACAATTAAACCCAGATCTTTGTAGAAGTTATTTTGATCGATGTTTAGATGATTGTGCAAACGGGATTGTAGTAGGTTATGCATGTTGCAAAGGAGAAACTGCAGGTGAAAGCAAAACAAGGGGAGGTTACTACTCTTCAAGTGTAATTAATTCTGCTGAAAGCTGGAGAGAGTCATCAAGACCTGAGCTATCAAAATTTTACTATAAGAGAAGCATTGTCCAAATCCACAATGAAGCCACGGGCTTGGTAACTAAACTAAGTGGTGGGACTCAAAATACGGATATAGAAAAGCCTAGGTCAGAGCCATATTTTCCTTTCGCTGTAATGGCTTGAATGATAAGCAATTTGCATATTCCAGCCATATGTTAATTTTTGAAGGAGTCTTTAAATATGCCGTCACTGGAGTTCAAGGGGAAGCAGTTCGTCTATTCCCATCACCTGAGCGTGCCTTTTCGTGAGTTGAAGGTTGTCCCGGAAAAATCACTACCGGTCGAGGGACAAAAGCCTTCGCTGGACGATAATTTGATTATCCACGGTGACAATCTGGAGGCGCTCAAGGCGCTACTACCTACACATGCCGGCAAGATAGACTGCATCTTTATTGACCCGCCTTATAACACCGGCAACGAGGGGTGGTGTTATAACGATAATGTGCGTTCGCCGCTGATGAAGGAGTGGCTGAAGAAGTCGGCCAACCCGGTGGACAAGGAAGACCTGGAGCGGCATGACAAGTGGTTGTGCATGATGTGGCCGCGGTTGAATTTGCTGCGGGAATTATTAAAAGAAGAAGGCGCAATTGTCGTTACCCTTGATGATAACGAGATTCATAGAATGCGCGGCATGATGGATGAGGTATTTGGGGATGAAAATTTCATTGCAACGTGCCTATGGCAGAAAAACTATTCTCCTAAGAACACGGCAGAGTTTTTTTCCAGTGACCATGACTACATCCTGATTTATGCAAAAAACAAAACTTCACTTGCAATTGGTTCGCTTGATCGCACTGAAGCACAAGAAGGGCGCTATAAGAATCCTGATAAAGATTCTCGGGGGCCATGGAAAACTAGTGATTTATCGGCTCGTAATTCGTATAGCGAAGGTTTGTATGCGATTAGATGTCCTGGTGGTCGAATTATTGATGGGCCACCCAAAGGGAACTATTGGAGGGTGTCTGAAGAAAAATTCTGGGATATGGACAAAGATAACCGTATCTATTGGGGGATTGACAAAAACAGCATTCCTCAAATTAAGCGTTTTTTGAGTGAGGTGCGAGAAGGTCGTGTTCCTCAGACCATCTGGTTCTATGACGATGTTGGCCATACAGACCAAGCTAAGAAAGAAATCAAACAGATTCTGAGCTTCGAGAACACAATTGATGTGTTCATTACCCCTAAGCCTGTCAAACTTATCGAACGGGTGTTGCAGATCTTCAGTGATCCCGACTCCATCATCCTTGACTCCTTCGCCGGTTCCGGCACTACCGCACACGCCGTCCTCGAAGCCAACCGGAAAGACGCCGGAAATCGCCGATTCATCCTAATCGAGTGTGAGAAATACGCCGATACGCTGACCGCCGAGCGGGTGCGGCGGGTGATAAATGGCTATCACTTCACCGGTAACCAGCGCGAAGAACTGTACAGCGAGAAACTCACCTGGACTAATTTCTCTAAAAAGTCACAGAAACTACTCAGAGAAATCGAGCATATCGAAGAGACCAAAGGCGCGGCTTACGATTCGGTGAAGAAGGAAATCAAAGACGGCGTCCTGACCGTCACCGGGGAGCGGAAGATTACCGAGACTGCGCCGGGACTGGGCGGCAGTTTCACCTACTGCACTCTGGGCGAACCGATTGAGATTGAAAACCTACTCACTGGCAAAGGGCTTCCCAGCTTCGAGTCACTGGCCCGTTATGTCTTCTACACCGCCACCGGGCAATCTCTGGAAACGGTTGCTGCCCCATCCACCAATGGCTTTATTGGTGAAACAAAGCTTTTCCGCATTCATCTCTTCTATCAGCCGGACACGGCCTGGCTTCGTTCCAACGAATCGGCACTGAACGCAGAACGAATATCAGCCATTGTTACGGGAAACAAATCCGGTAAGCGTTCCATAGTCTTTGCCGTGGCTAAGTTCATGAGTCAGAAGGAATTGACCGAAAAACGGATTGAGTTCTGTCAGTTGCCCTATGCGGTTCATCGGATTCTGGGAGCCTGACACCATGGAACTGAAAGAATACCAACAGGGCGTTCTGCGCAAGATGGACAATTATCTTGCGAATCTATCTGAACACACCGAAAAGGTTGAAAAAGTTAAAGTCCTGATTGCTGAGAACAAGGGCTTGATCTTGATATTGGCGATCCTTGCCAGAAAACCTGGGATCATTTCAATAACGAACGAATGCTTCCCTACCTGCGCGACAAGGATGGCAATTCTTTGTTGCCCCTTACCTAAGCCGTCATGACGGCCTAAACCGATCTATTCCCAATATCTGCCTGAAAGTGCCGACCGGTGGCGGTAAAACCCTGCTGGCAGCATGTACCATTGAGCGAGTCCAGACTGACTATTTCAAGTTGCAGACCGGCTTTGTGCTCTGGGTAGTGCCATCGGACGCCATTTACCGCCAAACCTGGAAACAGCTTGCCAACCGTGAGCATCCCTATCGCCAGACTCTCGAACGCGCCTCCGGTGGCAGAATAAAGCTGCTGGAAAAAGGTGATGCCTTTACTCGCCTTGATGTTGAAGGCCAACTTTGCATCATGCTGCTTATGCTCGCCGCTGCGTCACGCCAGTCAAAGGACACCTTGCGGATGTTCCGTGACAGTGGCCGCTTTACCTCGTTTTTCCCGCCCGAAGATGACAGTGAAAAGAACCGCGCTTTACTGGATACCGTCACTAATCTCGACATCAACGATCTAGCTGACCTTGGCTATATGGACGGGGTTATTCCCGGCTCTCTCTCCATCAAGCAGAGCCTGGGCAACGTGTTGCGCTTGGTGCGGCCTCTGGTGATTATCGATGAGGGTCATAAGGCGTATTCGGACACAGCCCGTGATACCTTGTGTGGCTTCAATCCCCGCTTTATGCTGGAATTGTCTGCTACACCCAATACGGGCGGCAAGCATCAGTCAAATATTCTGGTAAGTGTTCCCGGCGGCGACCTCAAAGATGAGGAGATGATAAAGCTGCCGATTAATGTGGAGAATGAGGACAAGGGAGGCTGGAAGCACTCCCTTACTCTGGCTCATCAAAAACTTGAGGTGCTGGCAAAGGAGGCGGCTCAGCTGCAAACGGAGTCAGGTCGCTACATACGACCAATTATGTTGGTGCGGGTGGAACGGACCGGCAGGGAGCAGCGCGATGCCGCCTTTGTCCATGCCGAACACGCGCGGGAATATCTCCAGGACAAATTGGGTGTCAAGGCCGAAGAGATCCGCCTCAAGACTTCGGAAGACGACGAGCTGGGGGATGAAAACCTGCTGGCTGAGAACTGCCCGGTTCGCTACATCATCACCAAGGATGCTTTACGGGAAGGGTGGGATTGTCCCTTTTGCCTATGTGCTGGCAATTCTCTCCCAAAACCACGGCCAATACCGCTTTGACCCAAATGATAGGCCGCGTGCTGCGTCAGCCTCATGCACAGCTGACACACAAGCAAGCTCTTGATGAGTGTTATGTCTTTACCTTTGATCTAGATGTTAATGAAGCGGTTAATGGTGTGCGTAAGGGTTTGCAGGATGAAGGGATGGGCGATCTTGCTGCCAGTGTCAAGGTTGTGGGGGGCGGGGGCACTCAGCGTGTCACGAAAAAAACTATTCTTAACCGACGAGAGGCTTTTGCCAAGCTGCCGACGATCTTCTTGCCAAAGGTTCTGGCTCGCGATGAAAACGCCGCTAAAGGGTATCGCCTGCTTGACTATGACCGGGATATTCTGGGAGAGCTTGACTGGGAGGCGTTTCGTTATCTTCAAGCCGATAGCGTTATGGTTGAGGAGCAGGAGAAGCTTAAACGGACCATAGCCCGTGTCGATCTGGATCAAAAGAAAGAGGATGAAGCAAAGCTCTTCACACATGAAATGGTTGATACCATGCCAGATGAAGGGCTTGATATTGCATTTCTGGTGCGCCAGCTGCTTGATGTAGTGCCGAACCCCTGGCAAGGGATGCGGATTCTTGATGATACCCTGACTGTGTTGCGTGAACGTGGCGTGAGTGAAAAACGGCTGTATGTGAACCGGCTTGACCTGCTGAAGGCAATGAAACTTGATTTGAGGAAACAGGTCGATACCGCAGCGGAGGCGCTCTTTCGTGAAAAGCTGGAAAGCGGCGACATCACCCTGAGACTGGTATCTTCAGGTGACGCCAAACTGAATTGGGAACTGGCGAGACTCTGGAGATTGATGTTTCAGAAGAAGACCGGCTGCTGCAACGCAAGGACGGCGGTGATATTGAAAAGAGCCTGTTTGAGAAGGTCTACCAGCGGGACTTTAACGATCTTGAAAAAGATACCGCTTTGTATCTCGACTCTCGCCAAGCTGTTTACTGGTGGCATCGAATTGCGGTCAATCAGCGTTCCTACAGCCTGCAAGGCTGGCAGCGTAATCGGATTTATCCAGATATGCTTGCGTGTATCCACAGCACTGAGGATGGCAAGTTGAAATTTAGCGTTTTGGAAACCAAGGGTGAACACCTCAAGGGCAATGACGATACCGAATACAAACGCAAGATGTTTGAACTGCTGACTGCGCATGTTGATACGGCTATCCGGGCAGGTGAGCTTGATTTGGGTGAATCAGCACAACAGATGAGCTTTACAATGCTTATGGAAAAGTCTTGGCAGCAGGAAATTATAAGTGCTGGGGTTGTTTAATTACGTATGAGTCTCAAGCTGCTAAGGAGGTGGCATGCCGGTCCTGCACACTTATCGCTCTAAAGAAGGCTATTACATCCTTGCCGGTGTCAACAGCAGAATCGTTACCTATCGCTTAAGTCAAGAAGGCGCAACTCGGTTGCAAGGCAACGGTGTCAATGATAGCGATAAATTTTCCTGGCAGCTTTTACTGGAGCTTATCCGCCAAGGTGATGCATATACCAGTTCAGCAAATGTCGAAGAGGAGGACCTTTCAGGCTGGACACAATTAGGACTACTGTTCAATATCCATGAAAATGAACCCTCCTCTGCCGATCTTGTACCCTTCTGCGTCTGCGGCTCAATGGAAGGTTTGCATATCGCTGAATTGGCAGACTCGAAAACAGCAACTCTTCTTTGTGACGAATGCCGCAAAACACGACGCGATCAAATTGACGCTAGCGTCCCAATCTACATGATCAACACCCCGCCAATGCTTGACCATCTCCTTGAGCGCTCTGGACTAACGCCGGACGATTCGGTCACGGTGTTTCGTGAACTATTGAACACAAATCACGCAGCAATGTGGAAAAGCAGGATACAACCAAAGGCAAAAGCGTGCAATCAGGGCTTTTTGAGGAGCCTGAGGGACCGCAGCAGACGCTTTTGTAAGAAAGAGGTCAGGCTGGCCGCAACATGGATGAGGATTTATACCTATGGTAAATTACGCATTGTTTGTGATGAGAGGCGGTTTTCCGGGGTAATGGTATATCTGCTTC
>CAWAFF010000053.1:0-13362 GCA_963780945.1 uncultured delta proteobacterium
CCGGCGCCGGGGACACCTTTGCCGGCGGATTCATGGGCCACCTTGCCAATACCGGAGACACTTCCGAGGAAGGTATCCGGCAAGCCATTATTTTGGGAAGTGTGATGGCGTCGTTCAATGTTGAGGATTTCAGCCTCAATAGATTGAAGAAGCTTGAATACAAAGAGATAGAATCACGATACAAACAGTTCAAGAACATGACGCACTTTGAGGGGTTAAAAACCCCGTAAGGGCAGCAGCTGCTTATTGGGCCTGGCTTCATTGACAATTGACAGTAAATTTGCTAGCTTGCTGAGAAAAATGCTTCGCTCACCCACCGTTACAGGTTGTCCAGAAGGGGTTATGAAACATTTTATAATTATAGTTTTTGCACTTTCAGCTCTTCTCATGTCTGGCTGTGCCATGAGCCAGGAGTCAACTAAGAAGTACTCCTATCACTACCAGATGGGTATGTCCTATCTGGGAGAAAACAATTTTACCCGTGCGCTAGTGGAATTTTCAGCGGCAGAGAAACTTGATGCCAATAACCCTGAGTTGCTTAATTATCTGGGCATGGTTTATTTTAGGAAGAACTTGTTTGAGATTGCGGAGCAGAAATATCTCAAAGCCCTGAAGATTCGGCCTGTGTATTCAGAGGCAAGAAATAACCTCGCGGTCAATTATCTTGAGATGAAGCGCTGGAGTGATGCGATTCAGCAACTGAAACTGGTGTCGGAAGACATCTTTTACTCTCATCAGGACACGGCAGCTGTGAATCTCGGTCTTGCTTATTTAGGCAAGGGGGATTATCAGAAGGCTCTTGCTATTTATCGCTCTGCACTGGCTTCTTATCCTAGGGACCCCCTGGTGCGGTTGAACCTGGGTCGTGTCTATTTTGCCCTGGAAAAGCTCGATTGGGCAATCATTGAGTATAAAAAAGCGCTGGAATTCAATAGCAGCTATGCCAATGCCTATTATCACCTGGCCCTTGCCCACATGAAACTAAAAGACAACAAAGCTGCCGTGGCAGCCTTTAATCAAGTTGTCCGTATTGCTCCTGAATTCAGAAATTGGTCAAGCTTCAAGGGAGTACGCGGACATGCTGAAGTGAGGGTAATCTTGCCTGAATCAAGTACAGCGACCATGAGCAGGACTCAAATCGGTTTCCTATTTGCGCGAAACCCGGGAATCACGGGGACTGCAGCTTGAGGATGTATCAAGAACAACACGCATCAGCAAAAATTATCTCATTGCTTTGTTAGAGCAGGGAGAGTTTCAAAAACTTCCTAACGCAGCTTATGTAAAAGGCTTTCTGCGGCTATACGCAGGTGTTATCGGCCTAGCAGGCGATGAAGTTGTTGCTATCTACGAAAGAGCGGATGACCCGACAACTGTTGGCGTGGAAGATGAAGACAGCAAACCTCTACATGTCAGTACAAAATCTTCTGCAAGAAGGGACTTTGGTTGCTGCCGCTTTTGATTTTCGCCGCTGTTCTTGTGGCCGCTCTTTTTATGCAGAGACAGGACGAGAAAAAGTCTACAGTGACTTCTCCTGTAATCAGGCCGGAAGTACCCCAAGCCATACCACCCGTTCAACCCGCGCTTTCGTCAGCACGATTAAATCAGGACCAAGCAATAGTTACCAATGCTTTGCCGAGCGAGCCTGTGCCGTTGGTCGCAGACACTCAACAGAAAGGCATATTTCTTAAACTTAAATGTAACCAGGACAGTTCCCTGAATATAACCATTGATGACAGCTTGTCACAACACTATGAGCTGAAAGCTGGAGATGTCATAGAATGGAAAGCTGAAACATCTTTTGCCTTGGATCTCGGCAATGCCGGCGGGGTTGAAGCAGAGTTTAACGGCAAGACGATGAAACCGTTCGGCGCTGCCGGAGTGTCGACTCATGTTGTTCTAAAAGCTGGTGGTACAGAATGATAATATAAGGGCCCGGCAAAGTTATTGGCACGCTCTTTCTTTATAAGGAGAATGCAGTTATGCAAATGGTGGCACGCTGCCGAAAATGTGGAAGAGTCATGAAAAGCGAGCGGGTGGATAGTTACCGGGTAAAGATGACTTGTAGTTGTGGTTTCTCGGATTTCCGCACTATCACGGAAAAGATCAAAACGGTCAATCCCTTTTACCACAAAGCAGGGTTCACTCCCTTTCTTGAGAGCGAAAAGGGAAAGATGGTGCTCACTATGCAAAAGGCAAACCGTGAGCACCTGGAAATCATTTCCCTGGAAGAGATCAGCATGCTGGTTTCTTCGGATTTCGACCTGCCCCAGGTTCTGCTACGTGTCTCAGAAAAGGCGGCGAACCAGCTCAAGGTGAGCGTCTGTTCCATTTACCTGATGGAAAAAGGACAGCTGGTGCTTGCCGCTACCCACGGGTTTGATCCCAGCTTCATTGGAAAAATAAGGATCAACATAGGAGAAGGGATCACCGGCATTGTGGCCAAAGAAAAACAGCACATAGCCCTTAGCAATGCTTCCCACGACTCTCGATACAAAAGCTTTCCTGAGCTGCAGGAAGAAAAATACAACTCAATGCTGTCATTCCCTATTGCCGACAAACATGACGTGTACGGGGTTATTAATCTAAATTCCACCTCAATGAAAACCTTCACCAACGATGAGATATATTTCATATCCATAATTTGCCAACCTGATTCTTACTGCTGTAAAATTACGGCAAGAAAGGCTGCGTTGGGAAAAAACCTGCTGTAAATCTTAGCTCTCCATTGCCTACTGCTGCTGCTGTCTGCACGCTGCTCCCAATGTAAATGCGACATTTTAAGCCCTGTTAATCTGCGACTTGACAGGGGCAAACTCCATGTTAGACTGGACAACAGCTCATTAATGTGACTGGAGTTATATATTGATAACTACGAAGAATCAAAAGAGAATATTAGTTGTTGACGATGAGGAAAACGCCAGGATCGGACTTTCCCGTTTGCTGGCAAAGGAAGGCTTTCTTGTGGAAAGCGTCTCCAATGGGTATGAAGCGTTGAACTATCTGCGGCAGCAGGAGGTTAATCTTATCGTAACTGACATCAATATGCCTGAAATGAAATGCACATTACCTTCCTGAAAGAGTTAAACAAGAGTTACCCAAAAAGCAACGTCATCATGATCACTGCCTATGGCGGTGTTGAATCTTATATCGAGGCAATGAACCTTGGTGCTTTTGAGTACATAAACAAACCGGTGAAGATAGAGGAACTAAAATCAATACTCAAAAAAATATTCAAGGAAACCAGCCATTGAAATATATGTTATCGAGGAGGGGCCATGGAACGCCTGGAAAAGATACTTTTTGCTACCGATTTTTCTGAAAACTCTGAACATGCATTTAATTACGCCTATTCTTTCGCCCAAAAATTCCAATCGCAGCTGATGATCCTTCATGTTATTAACGAACCCGTTGATCTACGTGGATTTTACGTTCCTCACGTATCTTTTGATAACCTCGAGAAAGAGATTGAGGAAGGGGCAGAAAAGATGATGGATAAATTCTGCCGAACCAGGATCAAGGAATTGGCAAATTATAAAGCTAATATTGTCACTGGAATCCCTTACGAAGAAATACTGAAAAAAGCAGAAGAAGAAAATGTATCTCTATAGTACTTGGGACCCAAGGGCGAAACGCAATTACTATCTTCTTTTTGGCAGCACCGCCGAAAGAGTAGTTAGAAAGGCAAAATGTCCGGTGATGACAGTCCGCATGCCTTGATTACGTAGGGACTTTTTATGACAGCCTCATTTGAAGGGCAGCTTCTCTGCTGCCCTTCTTTTTATGTCTGAACAGAACATAAGTGCATTGCCTCCAAAAAAGCCTGTTATTTGAATTTGCTAGGGCTTATACTTTGTTGGCAGCATCATTTTTATACTTGGATAGATAAATGGCTAAGGAACTGAAACAGCAAAGCGGCAGGGTGCTCATCATCGATGACGAGAAAGTCATTCTAGATCTCACCTCCATCATTTTAAAAAATCGTGGGTATACAGTCTTAACAGCCATAGATGCTCCGTCGGGCTTCGAAGTAATCGAGGCGTCTAAGCCAGAACTGGTGCTTCTGGATTACATGATGCCTGAGATGGATGGGCTTACTGCTCTGAAAGAGATCAAAAAGCGATTCCCAGAAACCTATGTCATCATGTTCACTGGCAAAGGGAGTGAGGAAATAGCTGTTGAACTCATGAAGGCGGGAGCGTCGGACTACATTCTAAAGCCCTTTAACAATCAGGATCTGGCGGATCGAATAGAGAACGTACTTAAAATTCGCGGATTTGAATTGAAAAACCGGGAATTACTACGTGAGAAGGAAATACTGCTGGCAGAGATTGAGGCATGGAATCTTGAGCTTGAGGCTCGGGTCCATGAAAAGAGTGAGGCGCTACAAAAGGCGCAGGCGGAAATAGTTCAGTCTGAAAAACTGGCCACCCTTGGTTACCTTTCTGCTGGCATGGCCCATGAAATCAGGAATCCACTAAACTCCATTTCCTTGTTTGTCCAGCTTATCAGGAGTGGGATGGAGGATACTGAAAAGTTGGAATATGTTGACAAGATATTGAAGGAAATAGATCGGATTGACGGCATATTGCGCAAGTTACTGGATGCCTCAAAAAGGCCCAAATTCAAGATAACGGATGTTTTGATTGACCAGATCATTAACAATATTTTGGAAGTCTTCAGTCCGCAGATTGAATTACATAAAATAAACGTCCACAAGGACTATCAGAGGATACCTTCGGCGATAAAGGCAGACCCTTCTGAATTGGAACAGATTTTTACCAACCTTTTCCTTAACTCAATTCATGAAATGTCACAGGGGGGGGATTTAAAGGTATTCCTAGGCACAGACGACAACTATATCGTAATCAGGGTTTCCGATACCGGCAACGGCATACCACCAGAAAATTTCCCTTATGTTTTCGATCCTTTTTTTACCACCAATAGTCGCGGCACAGGACTGGGGCTTTCGGTTGTACTTCGCATCGTCAAAAATTATCAGGGCAAAATAGAAATTGAAAAAAGCGATGCCAGCGGCACCACTTTTTGTGTGAAGCTGCCCCTTTAGTTTTTGAAATAGATGGCTGGTTTATTCCTTTTCTTTTGAGTGACATTTTTGTATTATGGCGAAATATTAAGTTTTTAGTTCCAGTCAACCTATGCCCGTTGAGGTTCAGATGGAAGATGCCAGAGGGAAAATTCTTTTAATTGATGATGATCCTTTTTATCTTAAAGTATTATCCGATGCATTCCAGGAGAACGGACACCCGGTTATCACGGCCAATGACGGGATAGAAGGGGTAAAGGCTTATATCGAAAATACTCCGAAAGTGGTGATCTGCGACCTCATAATGCCCCGCATGGGTGGAGTAAGCGCATGCATGGAGATATCACGACGTGCCGGAGACCATGAGCCGATCATCATCCTGCTGACCTCAATGTTTCAGGGTGCTCCCCATGAACATGAAATTCCCGAGATGGGGGCCAGAGTGCACATATCCAAATCTACCAAAGCACTAGATATCGTCATTATCGTTGAACAACTGCTCGACCGCAAAAGACGCCAGCGCCTTTATGCATAACTCCTCAAATGCCCTTCCTTCTGCGTAATCTCACATTAAAACTTGGGGAGAGTGAAGACCTACTCCTTGAAACCGTTATGACCCGGTTTTTTCTCCGCCCCCATGACATCACCCGCTTTGTCATCGTCCGCAAAGGGATTGACGCCCGGAAAAAGCCCAATATCAAACTTGTTTATACCGTTGAATTTACTTTAGTTGACGAGGAACCTTTAAAATCCTCGTCTCTCGGTAATGACATTGATTATGTAGCTGAGAAGAAACCGCCTTTCTTTGCCCGGGTGAATCAAGAAAAAAGGATTGTTATCGCCGGAATGGGTCCTGCCGGCTTGTTTACCGCGCTTCGTTTGGCTGAGTATGGTCTGACAGCCCAAATCATTGAGCGTGGCAGACCTGTTGAAGACCGGGTAAAAGATGTCCAGGCCTTTTGGGACCGGGGAGAATTCGGACACAGCCAGCAATGTACAATTCGGCGAAGGTGGGGCGGGAACGTTTTCCGACGGTAAGCTGACCACGCGGCTGAAGGATGCAAATATCCATTATGTGCTGGGCAAATTTGCTGAATTTGGCGCACCGCGAGAAATACTCACCTCGGCAAAACCGCATATAGGTACCGATCACCTGCGTCAGGTGGTAACAGCCATCCGTACATCATTAATGTCTCAAAGGATTCTCCATTGCTTTCAATAGCCAATTGACGGATATTAAGGTCGGTGGGGAAGGGATCAACGCCATAGAAATCAATGATACGGATGACTGCCCATGTGATTTTCTGGTGCTGGCGCCGGGGCATAGTGCTCGTGATACCTACGCCATGCTGCAACGGCGGCAGGTCGCCATGGAGCAAAAACCTTTTGCCATCGGCTTGAGGGTTGAGCACCCACAGGAGTTGATTAACCGCATCCAGTATGGAATTCCCTCCCATCCCCAACTTCCTGCCGCAGATTACGCCCTGGCCTACAATAACACCAGCAGTGGTCGTTCTGCCTATTCGTTCTGCATGTGTCCCGGGGGCGTGGTCGTTGCGAGTGCTTCAGAAGAAGGAGGAGTTGTTACCAACGGCATGAGTGGCTACCTGCGCAATTCGCCGTTTGCCAACAGCGCTCTTGTTGCTACCGTCGGCCGTGCCGATTTTGGCGGAGATGATCCCTTGGCTGGCGTGGAGTTCCAGCGGCGCTGGGAACGGAAGGCATTCACCGCTGCCGGCGAGAATTACCGGGCTCCTGCCCAAAATCTTCTTGCTTTCCTGGGTGAAAAGGGCAAGGGACGAATCTCCTCCACCTATCAACCCGGCGTATGCGAGACGGACCTTTCCCTGGTTCTGCCTCCCGCCGTTCACGCGACCCTTCAGGAAGGAATTCGCTTTTTCGAAAGAAAAATGAGGGGTTTCATAACCGTAGAAGCGACCCTTACCGGGGTAGAAACAAGAACTTCGGCACCGCTACGAATACTGCGCGGCGAGAACCTGCAATCGGTGAGTGTCTCAGGACTTTTCCCCATCGGCGAGGGAGCCGGATATGCGGGAGGGATAATGAGTGCGGCCCTCGACGGCATCAGGACTGCCGACGTCATTGCCGGACTTGTTGCTTGATGTGGCAGGGAATATTTTTACCGAGAATCAACAAAGAATGTAAAAGGGGTGCACCTTGAAGAAATTTGTTGCCGAGATTAAGGATCGTGATCAGGTTGATTCAATCTTTTTGGTCAAGGAAAAGATCACGGCCATGGCTAAAAACGGCAAACCTTACCTGACATTGCGTCTTATGGATAAAAGCGGCGAGGTCGATGCAAAAATATGGGATAATATCGACAAGATAAGTTTATTGTTCCAAAAGGATGATTTTTTAGCCGTGAAATCCAAGGCTTCTGTTTATCTTGGCAAGATGCAGCTTGTTATTTCGGAGCTGTGCCGCGTACCAGAGGAAACGGTAAGTTTGGCGGATTTCTTGCCGGAGACTGATCGTAATATCAAGGAAATGGAGGAGGAGCTTTTTTCTCTGGTTGCATCCCTCTCAGATTCCAACCTGAAGAAGTTGTTGGAGTCATTTTTCAATGATCCCGAGCTTTTCAGCCTTTATCGAGTTGCCCCTGCCGCAAAGGGTATGCACCATGTCTGTCTGGGGGGGCTTTTGGAGCATTCACTGGCCGTAGCACGGCTGGCGGATCAGATCGTGCCGCTTTACTCGGGTCTCAATCGGGACCTTCTCATAGCCGGCGCCCTTCTCCATGATGTGGGCAAGGTGCGGGAGATGACCTATATGCGCTCCTTTGATTACACCGATGAAGGGAAGCTGATCGGGCATATCACCATTGGTGTGGAAATGCTGCAGGAGAAAATAGTTAACATTGCAGGATTTCCCCTGGAACTGTCGATGCTCCTCAAACATATGATCCTTTCTCATCATGGCCAGTATGAATATGGGTCGCCAAAGAGGCCAAAAACAGTTGAGGCGACCATTCTCAACTATCTGGATGATCTGGATTCCAAGATCAATGGCATCAGGACCCACATCAGAAAAGAAACCGCCAATGATTCCCGCTGGACCTCCTATCATCGCCTCTATGACCGCTACTTCTATAAAGAAAACTGTCAGGAAGAAGGCATCGAGTCAATTGAAGAGCTTGCGGAAGAGCCGCACCTTCCTGTCCAGGAAGTAAAGCCGCCGGTTGCCAGGGAGGCGAAGCAACAGGGTTTCCACAATAATCCTTTTACTCAGCTAAAAGGAGAGACCCTTGATCTGTTTCACGTGCCTGAAAGGTAGAGTTTAATGCTCAGGAAGGGAAGGGTTCTCCTGTTAGGGTTGCCGTTGGCGGCCATTGGAGGATTCCTCCTGTTTAATCTGTCACTGACTGGAAATATGTCATTCAAAACTGGAAAAGGAAGCCCTATGATATTTCAAACCGTTGTTGTTGGTCAGCTGGGGGTCAATTGTTTCATCCTTGGCTGTGAAGAGACAAAAGAGGGAATCATCGTCGATCCCGGTGCAGACGCTGATAAAATTCTGGCTGCAGTTGAAAAGCTGGGGCTAAAAATCAGGTACGTCATTAACACCCATGGCCATTTCGATCATATTGGCGCCAATCGTGAAGTTCTTCAGAAAACCGGCGCCAAACTTCTAATTCATAGTGAAGATGTCTATTTCCTCTCCCGTGCCCAAGATGTCGCTGCCGCCTATGGCCTGGTGACGGAGAACTCACCCAAACCGGACGACCTTCTGCGGGAGGGAATGTTGGTGAGTTTCGGCAACCATCAGCTGCAAATACTGCACACTCCAGGGCATACGCCGGGGGGCTGCTGTCTGTACCTGGAAAGCGAAGGTAAGGTGATTACCGGCGATACCCTATTTGCAGAAGGGGTAGGTCGAACTGACTTTCCCGGCAGCTCACATGAGGCACTTATTGAAGGCATACATGGCAAGCTTTTGGTCCTTCCAGAAACAACACAGGCTTTCCCCGGGCATGGGCCATCAACTACCATCGGTCATGAAAAGCAACACAACCCGTATCTGTAACTGAAGAAGCTGTGACTCAATGGGAAGGGAGGTAATGTGCTGAAGGCCAAACAAATCATTCTCGGTGTGACCGGCGGAATTGCCGCATACAAGGCCGTGGAGTTGCTACGCCTTCTGACCAAGGCTGGCGCCGATGTCCATGTGATCATGACCGCTTCGGCCACGGAATTCGTTACTCCGTTGACCTTCCAGACCCTTTCCATGAATCCCGTCTCCACAACATTGTTCAATCTGATCTCGGAGCGGGAGATAGGCCATATTTCACTGGCCGACCGGGCGGATCTCTTCATTATTGCTCCGGCAACGGCAAATATTGTCGGCAAATTGGCTAACGGCATCGCCGATGACATGCTGACCACCACGGTTATGGCAACTAAGGCGCCAGTGCTCCTGGCGCCGGCCATGAACGTTAACATGTACCAGAATTCCATCTACCGGGAAAATGAGGCGAAGCTGAGGCGGCACGGCTACCTTTTCGTCGAGCCGGCCAAGGGGATGCTTGCCTGCGGCTGGGAGGGAGAAGGGAAGCTTCAGGAGCCACAAATCATTTTTGAGGAGGCCTTGACGGCTTTGACCAAAAAGGACCTGGTTGGAGAACATGTCCTGATCACTGCAGGTCCCACCCGCGAAGAATTGGATCCGGTCCGGTTCATCAGCAACCACTCCTCGGGCAAAATGGGATATGCCATGGCCGCTGCAGCCCGCCTTCGGGGGGCACGGGTGACCCTTGTCACCGGCCCTACCTGTTTGCCGGAACCTTTTGGTGTGGACACTGTTCAGGTGGTCAGTGCCGAGGAGATGCGGCAGGCCGTCATGGACCGATTTGCCGCAAGCACCATTATTATCAAGGCTGCAGCCGTGTCCGATTATCGCCCAATATCAAGGGCGACTTCCAAGATAAAGAAAACAGCCGGTTCCCTGTCTCTGGATCTGGAGAAGAATCCTGACATTCTTGCCGAATTGGGAATGATCAAAAAAGAAAAAGTTCTGATTGGATTTGCCGCGGAAACCGATGACTTGGTGCTCAATGCCGGCAAAAAGTTGACGGGGAAAAATGTAGACCTGATCGTGGCGAACGATATTAGCCTTGAGGGGGCCGGGTTCAATGTTGATACCAACATTGTCAAACTTCTGTTCCGGGATGGGACGGTTGAAGATCTGCCTCTCATGGGAAAGCAGGCATTGGCACATGTGGTGCTTGACCGGGCTGCAAGCCTGAAAGCTGTAATGGGCGGTAAATTTAACTGATGGGTGTTATTCCGTTGAAAGGATTTGCAACAAAAGCTCCGGCCGGCAGATCGCCTCACGCAACTTTCCTTTTATCTCGTCCAGTTGTTCATTGGCCTGTTGCTTGGTGATTTTGCCGCTATGGTAGAGTAAACGCAAATTTTTCCTTACCGCTTCTGCAGTGGCCAGGGCCCGCTCTCCAGTAGGATCCGCCTTGAAAAAGCTCGATTCCTCGAACCCGTTGAGAAAACTGAAGACAGCTTCCTCGGCCAAGGTCATGTATTCATCACGGTCAATTTCTTCCAGACCATAACGGGAGGATTCCGAAAGGGTCTGCAGGACCTGTTGCCATTTCTCCACCCGGCTTACCAGCAGGATGGAATTGAAGATCCGCTTGTTGGTGCCGAAGGAAAACAGGGTGTCGGAAAGCACCTTTCTCAGCAAGGCATCATTCGTGCTGTAGTGCTTCATGGACACTTCCCTGGCACAGTCCCAGATTTCTTTGTCGACGAAATTTTCAAAACGCATTTCCCAGTAGGCATGCTTGAGCGTTAGGGTGGAAAAACTGCGCATGACCTTGTAAGGGACATAGTAATTATGTGCTATGGTATCTGCCGCCAGGTGGGCGAGATACCCATAGGCGCAAGCCTTCTGTGCATCCATCTCGGCATTTTCAAGCACTTTCAGCCCGATGCGCCAGCGATGACAGTGCAGCAGGTAGTGGGTGAATTTTTTACCGATGGTGATATCGGCGGCAATGCAGCCGTAGAGAAAGTCGTTGGGAAATTGGCCGATGACAGCAGCCATGGCCGGCTGCAGTGCCTGCAGATTATTGATAACGGCTGAACCCAGCTGCAAGTGGATTCCTGCCCCCCAGGCAAGGGCTTCATGGGGAATGCAGATTACGAGTAGCAGAGCGAGAGGCAAAATTAACATAAGCTGTAAGGGTATTAGATGTTTTGTGAAAAGTAAAGGAGTTTGCCATGTTGCAACGGACTGAGGCACAGGAGCTGGTTGCCTCATTGTGCACCTATCTGGAAGATTTGCAGGAAACAGGGGTAGATGGTCTAGCATATGCTGAGATCGCCTCCTCCGCAGGATCGGGCCAGGCGCGTGCTGATGCGAGTCAAGTACGCAATCAGCCAAGGAAGTCCGCACCACTCCACCTGCAACTGTCCCTGATAGAAAGCCTGGAGACAGTTCGGCTGGACCTGGGAAATTGTACCCGCTGCAAACTGTGCGGCACCAGAACCAACCTGGTCTTCGGCTCCGGTAATACCGGTGCGAGAGTGGTATTTGTTGGAGAGGCGCCCGGCCGGGACGAAGACCTTCAGGGTGAGCCCTTTGTCGGAGAGGCGGGACAACTACTGACCAAAATTATTTCGGCAATGCATTTCCAGCGGAGTGACGTCTATATCTGCAACATTCTCAAATGCCGCCCCCCCCAGAACCGCAATCCTGAAACCGAAGAGATAGAGCAATGTCAGCCGTTTCTTCTTCGGCAGTTGCAAGCCATCAATCCCGAAGCCATAGTCTGCCTTGGTACCTTCGCTGCTCAGACTTTACTTGGCACCAAAGAACCAATTTCTAAACTGCGGGGCCGCTTTCATGATTATAACGGCATTCAGCTCATGCCCACTTTTCATCCAGCCTTCCTCCTTCGAAACCCTGCGATGAAGAAGGAAGTTTGGGCGGATATGCAGAAGGTGATGGCCCTGCTTGAAATAGAACTGAAAAAATAGCATGTAACAGCTGGAGGACCCGATGTACGAGAAGATTTATGAGACCCCCATGGTGGCAGGGGCTGAACTCCCTTTTGAGTTGCCAGAATGGATAGCCTGTGCTCCCTTTGAGGAATATTTGGGGATGGGGATGAGAAGAAGCTGCTGAGGGAAGGGCTGTGCTGACGATGCAGTTCAAAGTCAAGCTATCCCAAGGTGTAGGGTTCATGCATGGTGGCGCCATTACCGCCTTGGCCGACACGGCGGTGGCCATGGCCATCAAGAGCGTGCTGCCGCAGGGAAGTAATTTCGTCACCATGGAACTGGGACTGAAATTCCATGCTCCGGTGGTATCAGGAATAGTCAGGGCTGTAGCTCGTATCATCGACCGCGATGAGAGAAGCATAAAGGGTGAAGCTGAGGTCTTTGATGAAAATGGCGTCAAGGTGGCGACCTTTACCTCGGTCTTTCGCGTGAGAAGGCAATGAAAATTTACCTCTAAATTCCAGCAGGCGATGAGATCACGACCTGGTGGATCAGGAGCCGAGCAGCCATAACTGCTGCTCTAAACCAGGAGACTTGAGAGTTATGGCCGGATGCAAATCTTATCTTTACCTCAGAAACCAATAGGACCAACTTTATCTTTTAGGTTGACCTGCAGATACAAAGAGGAGTAAATTGGTTCAAAACCAATTACCGAAAGGAGATTACACTATGTGGACATCAAGATTTCGTATTCGCCCAGTATCACATTGCAAAGAAGGTTGCAGTATCTAGCCTGCCAAGGTGATTGGCAGGCGTAAAACATAAAGCCCCTGTAGAAATACAGGGGCTTTTTTTGTGAGCATGTATAACACAAGGGCTCTTCAAGGGTTGTTAACCGTTGGTGACCTATGCCAATAATCAAACCATCAAAGCCTTAGTGATTCGGTCTTGTTTGGGGTAAAGTGCCAGCGAATTCTTCTGGCGTTAATTATTCAAGGAACTGTGTGGCGGGGTAGAATTATAATCCTGCGCCAGCTTTCAATTTTGTTTCTCGCATTGTTCAGGTCGATAAATTCATTCTCGTTGAGGCATTCATCGCGAAACTTGCCATTGAAGCTCTCATTGTAGGCATTTTGAACAGGCTTTCCCGGCTGTATGAATCTCAGTCTTACCTTGTTCTCGAAAGCCCCAGGCATCCATTGCCTTGCTGATGAACTCAGGCCCGCTATCAACGGTTATGACTTCAGGCAGACCACGGGTTGCTGCCAGCGATCCAGAACCCTTGTGACCAGCTGTCCTGCAATGAGTGAACAACTTCCAAAGCTGGGCATTCCCCGGTGA
>CAWAFF010000054.1:0-27834 GCA_963780945.1 uncultured delta proteobacterium
TTCTAGCTGACATCTGACCCAGTTGCAGAACCATAAATGCGTCCGCAGGGGTTTCTACCGTTCTCAGTATTCTCTCAACCTGTGGCACGGGCACTCCGAACTGGGCGCCCAATTTAACATTAAAACCTCCCACATCAGCTCTTGCCTGAACGTTGAGGCTGGAGAGAAAGCCATCCAGTCCTGCATTTGCAACAGCTGCAATGCCTGTGATGAGAAGGAAAATGGTTGCTATGACAGTTCTTTTCATTGTTCTACCTCCAGATGGTTGTTGCTGTTTTTGTTTAGTCGTGTAGTTCGTAATACACCTAAAGCTCTTCGTCGCCAAGGAGAAAATCTTGAGGAAAAGTCAAACTGCATCATAAAAAAAAGACCTGCTTTGCAGCAGGTCTTGATTTATTCCCGTTTCAGAAATTACGCACACTCCGAATAGCCGCACACCCGACAGACGGCGCAGCCTCCTTCATGCTCGACGACGCCGCCACATTCAGGGCAGGCGCCCCTGTCGAAGGCGGCCTTTTCAATATCCATATCTATGCCGCTGGCCTGCATGTGTGCCTGAATTGCTTTGGCAACTGCGTCGGCACAGGAAAGGACCTTGTTTTCTCCAAAACCGGCGGGGCAGTGACATGATATGCCCAGTAATTGCTTCATAACCTGTCTTGCCTGAATGCCGCTGCGCCATGCCAGAGACACCATCCGGCCGATGGCCTCGCTCTGGGAAGCGGCACAACCACCGGCCTTGCCCATGGTGGTGAACAGTTCAAACAGGCCGCTTTTGTCTTCATTGACTGTCACATAGAGCGGACCACAGCCGGTCTGCATCTGATACGTCCAACCTTTAAGTGCTTTAGGTCGTTCACGCTTGTGGGATCTTTTCTCTTCGGCGGTCGGCAGGGCCTTCGGGGCCTCTTCCTTTTTGCCGGTGGAGAGGACCTGTTCATCCCTGGAACCGTCGCGATAGATGGTCACTCCTTTGCAATTGGACTGATAGGCAAGGCGGTAGACATTTTCCACGTCGTCTATGGTGGCCGTATTGGGAAAGTTTACTGTCTTGCTGACAGCATTGTCGGTATAATTTTGGAATGCTGCCTGCATGGAGATATGAACTTCCGGCGAGATATCATGGGCCGTGACAAAAATGTTTCTGATCTGCTCAGGTATTTCTGCAATATCATGCACAGTGCCATGTTCGGCAATCTTTTGCATCAACTCTTCTGAATAAAACCCCTGCTTCTTGGCCATATCTTCGAAAATGGGATTAACTTCCAGAAGGATGTTTTTATCCATCACCTGGCGAACGAAGGAGACGGCAAAGAGTGGCTCAACCCCTGATGAAGCATTGGCGATGATGGAAATTGTGCCCGTCGGTGCAATAGTGGTGACGGTGGCGTTCCGGATCGGTTCTTTACCCGGTAAATCGTAAATGGATCCCTTGAAATTGGGAAAGGGGCCGCGGGATTTGGCCAGTTCAATGGAGGCCGCATGGCCTTCGTCATTGATAAATTTCATGACCTTTTCACCCAACTCCATTGCATCTTTGGAATTGTAAGGAATTCCAAGCAGAATCAGCATGTCCGCCCAGCCCATGACCCCCAGGCCGATTTTACGATTTGCCCTGGTCATGGCATCGATCTGTTCCAGAGGATAGTTGTTTACCTCAATGACATTGTCGAGGAATTTTACTGCCAGCTTAATTACCTCTGTAAGCCTCTGCCAGTTTATGCCACCGTTTTCTACCATTTTGCCCAGATTGATGGAGCCGAGATTGCATGACTCGTAGGGCAGCAGCGGTTGTTCACCGCAGGGATTAGTGGACTCTATTTCGCCGATATGGGGGGTTGGATTGTCCTTGTTCAGGCGATCAATAAATATTATTCCGGGCTCGCCGTTTTCCCAGGACTGCTTGACGATGCGGTTGAATACCTTGCGAGCGTTCAGTGTGCCGCCTTTTCCTTGCTGCGCGGGTTGATAAGGTCATAGTCCTGATCAGCATCAACAGCTTTCATGAATGCTTCCGTAAAACCAACTGAAATATTAAAATTATTCAGCTGCCGCTGATCGGCTTTGCACATGATGAAATCCATGATGTCGGGGTGGTCCACTCGCAGAATACCCATGTTGGCGCCGCGTCGCGTTCCTCCCTGCTTGATGGTTTCCGTTGCCACGTCAAAAACTCGCATGAACGAGAGGGGGCCACTTGAAATGCCGGTGGTTGACATGACCATGTCGTTTGCCGGGCGAAGACGAGAAAATGAGAAACCTGTACCTCCCCCTGATTTATGGATCAGAGCAGTGTATTTGACTGCTTCGAAAATTTCCTCCATGGAATCCCCAACCGGCAGAACGAAGCAGGCGGAAAGCTGTCCCAATTCACGCCCGGCGTTCATAAGGGTTGGAGAGTTGGGCAGAAACTCAAAGGCGGTCATCATGGCGAAAAATTTATCGGCAAGGGCTGAGGTATCAGCGTTCTTATCGAATTTTGCATCAGCAGCAGCGATTGATTCAGCAACGCGACGAAACATATCGATGGGCGTTTCCAGTACTTTTCCTGTCTTGTCACGTTTCAGATACCGCTTCTCCAGGACAGTCACTGCATTTTTTGATAAGCCCGGAATGCTGCCTTTGCTAGTTTTTTTCATGTTTAGCGTCTCTCCTTCAAAAGAAAATTAAATTGTGATTTGAAATTAATACCATATTTAGTGCGCGCTGTGAAATAAACCACAACATATATGGCCTGTCAAGCACATTTCGTAACCATTTGATTAGACATCGCAAATGCTGAAAACTTTCTGTTTCTTGCAGCCACCTCATTTACAATGTCACCCATTTGTGCTATGGGTTACCGATTAATTTCAAGCGGAGCATGATATGTCTGAAGTGAAGAGTGCCGACAGAGAAGCTTTGGAAGCGCAGGTGAAGGCGCTTAAAGAGCTGATTGAGGTGGCAAGGGCTGTTGTTTCCACATTGGATCTGGATACCGTACTACAGGCTATACTGACGAGTGCCATGCACTTTGCCGAAACCCCGGCCGGCAGTGTCGCTCTGTACGATGAAAAAAAACATGACCTTTCCCTTCATGCACATTCCGGACTTACTGCCGACTTTGTAAAGCAGGAACGCTGGGATGTGACCCCAGGTGGGCTTACTGATCAGGTCCTTAACGCGAGGAAAATCTATTTCGTTGAAGATACTGACAACGTGCAATTTTCACAAAACCCGATGATGATCAAAGAAGGAATCCGGTCACTGGTCTGTGTGCCTCTTATCCTGCGTGACCGTATCGTTGGTATTTTATATCTGGATGACTATGTGCCCCGCATTTTCGACAAGGAAAAGATGAATCTTCTTTCGGTGCTTTCATCTTTTGCGGCAATGGCCATATACAATGCCAAACTCCACAATAAAACCAAAATTCTTGCCATAACCGATGCCCTTACCGGGTTGCACAATCATCGCCATTTTCACAAGATTTTCAACACCGAGTCAGCAGGTCGAAACGCTACAAGAAGGACCTGTCAATCATCATGCTTGATGTTGACGATTTTAAGAAGTTTAATGACCAGTTCGGACATTCCACTGGTGACCATGTATTGGCTAGTATCGGTGAGATCATCTCCGGCACGCTGAGAGATGTCGATTACGCCTTTCGCTACGGCGGAGAGGAATTTGTCGTTCTTCTTCCGGACACTCGCCGGGAGCAGGCAGTTCAAGTGGCAGAACGGCTTCGGGAATTGATCGAGACTGAAACGGCGGTAAAGTTCCACGATCTTGCCGGTCATGGTGTTACCGTCAGCGTTGGCGTAGCCGCGTTTCCTGTTGATGCTGTCAAACGAGACCAACTTTTTGAAAAGGTCGATAACCTGCTGTACCAAGCAAAGGTTTTCGGTAAGAATAAAGTATATTACAGCGAAGAGGAGGCGGTGTAGCACTGGTCGCCGCGTCTATCAAGGGCAAATCTTTGAATAAACTACCTACTTTTTTTACGCTGGCTTCCATATTGTGTTCCCTGTTTTTTGCTCAGGTATTTCACCCATCATTACTCAGTGCCTTTGAAAATGACCAGACAGACATAAATGGTGATGTTGCCGGGAATAACAGCAGTAGCTCTTCATCTGGCAAGAACACAAACCGGCTGGCGACATCTCTCAAGCCTGATATTTCCTATAATGACCAGACTATTACCGAAGATGTTACCTGGAGGGGCGTTGTACTGATACAAGGTGGGCTTATAGTTGCCCCCCAGGCGACGTTAACCATCGAACCGGGGACAACGGTCCTATTTCAACACAACTCGGTGCAGGATGCAGCGGTTCTTCTCGTTCAGGGTAGAATCCAGGCGCAGGGTAGTCCCGAAAAACCGGTGCTCTTCACTTCTAATTTTGTCGACCCAGTGAGTGGTGATTGGCAAGGCATCGTCATAATTTCAAGCAATAAAAGGAATATGCTTGAAAACTGTAAAATTGCCGGTGCGGAAACGGGAATTGAGGCCTTGTTCTCAAAAATCACCCTCAAAAATGTAAATTTTTCCTCCTGTGGCACTGGTGCCAGGATTCAGGATTGCCTGACGGTCATTTCAGGTGGAGGGGTAAGCGGTTGCGGAATTGGTCTGAACCTCCAAGAGGCCGAGGCGGATGTGCGTAAGGTGAATTTTTCCGGTAACCGTCAGGCTATTGTTGCTTCACAAAGCGCTCTTTATCTGAACGGGTCGACCTTCTACGGAAACAATGAGGAGGCTGTAAAAGTCGAAGGCGGACGGGTACGGATAATCGACAACAGCTTCAGTGTTAACGGTTATGGGCTCTACCTGTCAAAATGCCAGGGAACCGTATCGGCAAACAGGATCTTCAAAAACCATCACAATGGGATTTCCCTGGTTAAGGCGAGGGTAAAGATAATCGGCAACGAAATTTCTCAGAATGATAAGGTTGGATTGAGAGTGGAGGATGGCGAAGGAGTTGCTTGGGGCAATATCCTGGTTGACAACAAGGAACACGATCTTTACAACGCCGGAACGGAAAATTTCAAGGCAATGGGTAACTGGTGGGGGGAGAGTTCACCAGCCATGGAAAAGCGCACATTTGACCGGAAAGATGATGCCCGGCTGGGCAAGATATATTATCTGCCGGTTCTTTCAACAAAGCCCCAGAGCAGTCTTTAATTCAGGACATATTCAAACAAACCATTATTTTTAATTTTAAGGAGATGTATGCGTTTTGACGGCCGTAGGGCAGATGCCCTCAGAGATATTAAAATAACCCGTGATTTTACCAAACATGCTGAAGGCTCGGTGTTAATTGAGTTTGGCGACACAAAGGTGATATGTACCGCTTCAATAGAGTCCTCTGTACCGCCGTTTCTGCGCGGCAAGGGGACCGGCTGGGTCACGGCAGAATACTCGATGCTGCCCAGGGCGACCCATACCAGATCATCCAGGGAATCTTCCAGGGGCAAGGTAGGGGGACGAACCCATGAGATTCAACGTCTGATCGGCCGCTCTCTGCGGGCTGTTGTGGACATGGCCATGCTGGGAGAGAGGAGCATTGTTGTCGATTGCGATGTGATCCAGGCGGATGGGGGAACCCGTACCGCATCCATCACCGGTGCCTACGTGGCGCTTTATGATGCCTTGCAGGGGCTGGTGGCAAAGGGCGAACTGGCATCCTTGCCGATCAGGGAAGCAGTTGCAGCGGTCAGTGTAGGCATCGTCGGAGGGGTTGCGGTTCTTGATCTTAACTATGTCGAGGATTCCTCCGCTGAGGTAGATATGAACTTTGTCATGACTTCTTCCGACCGTTTCGTGGAGGTTCAGGGCACAGCCGAGGCAGAACCGTTTACTGCTGCACAAATGAACGCCATGCGTGATCTGGCCATTGATGGCATCAAATCCCTGTTTCTCCTTCAGCAGCAGGCTCTTTCTCCATGAAAGAGCTGGTAGTCGCCACCGGCAACAAGGGTAAATTGCGTGAAATAGAGGCGTTGTTAGGTGGGTTTGTGGACAGCCTTCTTTCACCGGCTGACTTTTCTGAATTCCCAGCCGTGGAGGAGGATGGGCTTACCTTCGAAGAAAATGCCATCAAAAAAGCCAGAGCTGCGGCAATGTTAACGGGAAAACCGGTGATTGCTGATGATTCCGGACTCGCCGTCGACGCGCTGGAGGGACGCCCTGGCGTTTACTCAGCCAGATTTGCAGGGGAGGGGGCGGGTGATGCTGAAAATAACGCCAAGCTGCTTAATGAACTGGCCCAGGTGCCATTGGAAGAGCGCTCGGCTGCTTTCCACTGTGTCATAGCTCTTTGCTTTCCAGACGGCCGTTGCTGCACTTTTGATGGCGAACTAAGGGGGATGATCCTTCACAGCCCACGTGGAACTGAAGGGTTTGGTTACGACCCTCTCTTTTTCTTGCCGGAGCACAAAATGACTCTCGCTGAATTGCCGATGACCATTAAAAACGAAATCAGTCACCGAGGCAAGGCCCTGTGGGCTCTTAAGGAATTTATTGCCAGATCTGCAACGGAATAATTGGTGATGGTGAGTAAAAAAGCTTGCAGACAGTTCCAACCTGTGATATAAACTTTTTCTTCGATCGGGGTGTAGCGCAGCCTGGCTAGCGCACCTGCCTTGGGAGCAGGGGGCCGGAGGTTCGAATCCTCTCACCCCGACCATTTTTTGTGCGCCTGTGGCTCAGTTGGATAGAGCAACGGACTTCTAATCCGTAGGTCAGAGGTTCGAATCCTCTCAGGCGCGCCATTTCCCAGTATGGTGGCTATGGTGAAGCGGTTAACACAAACGACTGTGACTCGTTCATACGTGGGTTCGAATCCCACTAGCCACCCCAAAAAGAATTAAGGCCCCGTCGCAAGCGGGGTTTATTGTTCCAAATAGCAAAATGCGAGATTGGCGGAATTGGCAGACGCACCAGACTTAGGATCTGGCGGGGTAACTCGTGGGAGTTCAAGTCTCCCATCTCGCACCACTTCTAATCAAAGAGGGTTTAACCTGACCAGGTTAAACCTTTTTTCATGGGCGAACCTAACAAAGAGGACAAAATGACTGGAAGACCATTAGCTGCAGGCGGTGAGATTGAATCCACATGTACAAAATGCAAGGCTGTTTACAATCATACGATTATTGCCATGGTGGGAGGAAGAGTCGCTCGCGTCAAATGCAATACCTGTGGTAGCGAACATAACCACCGGCCTGAAAAAGCCAAGGTTGAGCCTTCTGTGCGCAAGACGCTGGTAAAAGCATCGCCGGCTGCCAGGAAGACGAGGAAAGACCCGGAGGAAATGGATCGGGAAGAATACGAAAAGCTTTTTCATACCAAGGACACCGGCAAAGCCATAGCCTATGATATGAACGGAGCGTTCAGGATTGATGATCTCATTGATCACCCGACCTTCGGTTTTGGGATTGTTCGTTCCAGACATGACAGTAAAATGGACGTGCTCTTCAATATGGGCAGGAAGCTACTGCGCTGCAAATAGGCCGAGTGGAGCTTTTTAAAAATTTAAAGGGCGTGAGGAAGGTCGATACTTTCCTGACGCCCTTTTTTGTTTATTAGCTCAAAAATAAATTTACTTCTTGACCCGAAACCCGGCCTTTTCCCATCCACTGAGATCGGAAGGGCCTTTCTTTTTCTCCGTTGCCGGCATTGGCTCCTTGGGCAGTGGTTTAGGCAGTTTTGCCTGGCCATTGCCGGGCTCCGCTTCCTTTATTGAGAGGGCGATTCGTTTGCGCTGCAGGTCCACGGCAAGAACCTTTACCTTCACTATTTCCCCAACCTTTACTGCCTCACTGGCATCTTTGATATAGCGCTGTGCCAGGTGGCTCAAATGCACCAGCCCGTCCTGATGGACTCCGATGTCGACGAAGGCGCCAAAAGCGGTGACGTTGGTCACTGTCCCCTGAAGTATCATCCCCTCTTGCAGGTCACTCATTGCGGTAACGTCATCTCTCAACGTTGCTGTTTGAAATTGGGCGCGAGGATCTCGCCCCGGTTTCTTCAGCTCTTCAAGAATGTCGCGCAAAGTTGGCAGTCCAACCGTGTCGGTGACGTATCGCTTCAAGTCTATCCTGGCTACGAGTGTTGGCTCGCGTACCATATCTGCCACAGTTGTTGATTGGTCACTGGCCATCTTCTCAACCAGTTGGTAATTTTCAGGGTGAACGGCAGTATTGTCCAGCGGATTTTCGCCGCTGCGGATGCGCAGAAAGCCTGCCGCCTGCTCGAAGGCTTTGGGACCGAACCGGGCCACTTTAAGGAGAGCCTTGCGAGAAGAAAAAGGACCGTTTTCATCCCGATGACGGGTGATGGCGCGAGCCTGAGTTTCATTGAGGCCTGAAACGTAAGAGAGCAACGCCCAGGAAGCGGTGTTGAGATCCACCCCCACATAGTTGACGCACGATTCGACCACTGCATCCAGAGCCTTTTTCAGTGCATTTTGATTCACATCATGCTGGTATTGGCCAACGCCGATACTTTTGGCGTCGATCTTGACCAACTCTGCCAAGGGGTCCTGCAGACGGCGGGCAATGGAGATAGCGCCGCGAACGGTCAGGTCCAGCTCAGGGAATTCTTCTCTGGCGATATCGGAAGCAGAATAAATACTTGCACCGGATTCGTTAACCACCACGATTGGCAGCCTGAGCTCGGCTTCTGACAATGTCTGCCGGACAAAAAGCTCCATTTCCCGGCCGGCTGTGCCATTGCCGATGGCAATCAGCTCACTCTGGTTGGTGCCGATCATGCGCAGCAGCTCTTTCTTGGCCGGTTCGACCTTGCTGCTGCCGGTGTGGGGATAGATGGTGCAGTGGCCAAGGAAGCGCCCTGTTTCATCCACCGCCGCCAGCTTAGAACCGGTACGCAGGCCGGGATCGACCCCCAGCACCCGTTTGCTGCCTGCCGGCGGCAGCAACAGCAGGTTTTTCAGGTTTTCGGCAAAGACGGCAATGGCCGCTTCATCGGCACGGTTCTTGGATTCCAGCCGCAACTCGACCTCAATGGAAGGGGAGATAAGCCTGCGGTAGGCATCTTCTGCCACTCCTTCAATCATTGGGCGGAATATGCTGTCACGACAGATCGTCTTGGCCTTGAGCCCGGCCAGGATCTCCTCCACCGGGGCCATGATGGACAGGTAGAGAAACTCTTCCTTCTCGCCACGGCGCATGGCCAGCATGCGGTGGGAAGGAATGGTTTTCAAGGGCTCCTGATAGTCGTAATACATCTCGAATTTGCTGACGGTCTCCTTTTTGTCAGGTGCGACCCTGGAGCAAAAGATACCCTGTTCCGCGGTGACGCGGCGAACAAAGGACCTGGCATCGGCATCTTCACTGACTCTTTCAGCGAGGATGTGGCCTGCGCCTTCAAGGGCAGCGGCGGCATCCGGCACTTCTTTCTCCACATTGATAAAGGCTGCGGGGTTCCTCCGGAGTGCCGGTAATCAGTTCCTGCGCAGCCACGAGTCTGCCAGCGGTTCCAGACCCCGTTCTTTGGCAATGGTCGCCTTTGTCCGCCGCTTAGGTTTATAGGGGAGGTACAGATCCTCCAGCTCTGTCTTCGATCTGGACTGTTCGATGCGTGTCTGCAGTTCTGGAGTCAGTTTGCCCTGCTCACCGATGGTCTTGAGCACGGTGACCTTCCGCTCTTCCAGTTCGGAATGGTAGGTGAACTGGTCCTCGATCTGGCGGATCTGAACCTCGTCCAGTTCATGGGTCAGTTCCTTGCGGTAACGGGCGATAAAGGGAACGGTGGCCCCTTCCTGGAGAAGCGCCACCGTATTGGCTACCTGAATGGCGGCAAGTCCTGTTTCTTCAACGAGAACGCCGAGAATGCGCGAGAGTTGTTGGTCTGTCAGTGTCATTGTGTTCCCTTCTGGTAAGCCTGCAACATATGAGAGCCTTTAAAAAGCTCAGATTGATACACTTTTTCAAGGCTGCGGGCAAGCAAAATCTGTTTCATTTTTGCTGCCATGCCGGCCTTGCGGCCAGGTGCCATCGTTGACTTTCCTCCTTTTATCTGCTAGATACAGTGGGTTGCTTCTACAGGATACAGTGACGCACAGGAGATACATGGAAGAGTTTTTTCTCAAAGTTTCGATAATGCTGGTTCCAGCCCTCATGGCCATAACCTGTCATGAGGTGTCCCACGGTTTCATCGCCGATAAATTTGGCGATAATACCGCCCGCTCGTTGGGGCGGCTTACCCTGAATCCCATCAAGCATCTGGATATATTCGGCACCCTGATGATCTTTATCGTCGGCATCGGTTGGGCAAAGCCAGTGCCGGTGAACTACAACAACCTGCACCGTCCCAAGCGGGACATGATGTGGGTGGCGGCGGCAGGACCCATTACCAATTTCATCCTGGCAGCCATTTCGGCCATGGCCCTACGCGCCATTACCGCTTTTAGTTACGGGTCATCGCTGCCGGCCTATCAAATGATGGCTGAACCGGTGACCATGATGCTCGCTTTCTCGGTCTACATTAACCTGCTTCTGGCCATCTTCAACCTGATACCCATGCCACCGCTGGATGGCGGTCGTGTCGCCGTCGGCCTGCTTCCCCACCGGCAGTCGATGGCCTTCTCGCGAATTGAACCCTATGGCATGATCATCATTATCGTCCTGGTATTTTTTACCAATGTCTTCAGCTATGTAATCATGCCCGTCCTCAGCGTAGGCGTAAATGTCCTTGCCGGACCCCAGAGCGGTCTGGTCTTCAGCGTTACCAGGCTGTTGATGAGATAACGGAAACGCTTCCCGTGGCATATCTACGATGATTACAAATATTCAAAAGGAGCAGTATCCATGAAAAACAAGCGCATTGTCAGCGGTATGAGGCCGACCGGAAAACTGCACCTGGGGCATTACCACGGGGTGCTTTCCAACTGGCTCGAACTGCAGCAGGATTACGAGTGTTTCTTCTTCGCTGCTGACTGGCATTCCCTGACCACCGAATATGCCAATACTGAAGGCATCAGGGACAATACCCGCGACATGGTGCTTGATTGGCTGGCCTTTGGTATCGACCCGGAAAAGAGCACCATTTTTCTGCAAAGCCAGGTGCCGCAGCATGCCGAGTTGAACCTGATACTGTCGATGATCACCCCGGTTTCCTGGCTGGAGCGCAACCCGACCTACAAGGAAATGCAGGAGAACCTGACGACAAAGGATCTATCCACCTTCGGCTTCCTCGGCTATCCCGTCCTCATGGCCTCGGACATCATTGTCTATAAGGCGACGCGTGTACCGGTCGGCCAAGACCAGATTCCACACCTGGAAATCACCAGGGAGATCGCCCGCCGCTTCAATTATCTCTATGGGGAAGTCTTTCCCGAGCCTGCTGCGCTCCTGACCGAGACTCCCAAGGTCCTGGGTATTGACGGGCGCAAGATGAGCAAATCATACGGCAATGCCATTTTTCTTTCCGACAACGCCGAAGAGACGCGCAAAAAAGTCATGTCCATGGTCACGGACGTCCAGCGGCCACTGCGGTCTGATCCCGGCGAGCCGGACCGCTGCATTGCCTTTACTCTCCACAGTCTGTATGTGACGGAAGAGAAGCGTGCCGAGATTGTCACCGCCTGCCGCAGTGCCCAGATAGGATGTGTTGACTGCAAGAAGATCCTTGCCCAATGCATGATCGATACGCTGGCTCCATTCCGTGCCCGTCGCGAAGAGCTCACTGCGACTCCGGCACTGGTTGAAGATGTGCTGGCCAACGGCTCATGCAAAGCTACTCAGGAAGCCGGTAAGACCATGAAGGATGTGAGGGATGCCCTGAAGATTTGACAGGGACACTCACGCCTATGGATTCAACCATTGATAACTCCTTATTTTCCGTTGATGTTTCTTACCAGGTAAACATCGAAGAATTCGAAGGCCCTCTCGACCTCCTTCTTCATTTGATCAAGAAGAATGAGGTCGATATCTACAACATCCCCATTGCCGCCATTACCCGTCAATATCTTGGTTACATCGATCTGCTGAAGGATCTCAATCTTGATATTGCCGGCGAGTTTCTTGTCATGGCGGCATCCCTCCTGCAAATCAAGTCCAGGATGCTGCTACCGCCAACAGTTGAAGAAGAAGCCGAAGAAGAAGAGGAAGATCCTCGGGCTGAACTGGTACGCAGACTGCTGGAATACCAGAAATATAAAGAGGCGGCCATAGGCCTGGGGCAGCGGGATCTTCTTGGTCGTGATCTCTTTGCCCGCAAGTTTCCCTCCGCCGAGCTTGCCTCCTTTGAAGTTGAGGAAGAGCCGGCAGAGGTGGAACTGTTTGAACTGATCGAGGCGTTCCAACGCGTGCTGGCAAAGGTTTCCGTGGAAACCTTCCATGAGGTGGGAGCCGACGGCCTTTCCATTGCCGATCGAATAACCGAAATCTTGTCACTGCTGGACGGGGAAGAAATGATAACCTTCGAGTCCCTGTTTTTCAGCGACGTTAGCCGGGATGCAGTTATCATAACGTTCCTTGCTGTTCTAGAGTTATGCAAATTGAGAATGATCAGGATCAGTCAAATGAGCGATAAAGGCACCATCTATATAATACCTGCGGCTGTGGATCAGGATAATGAGCCTGCCTTGGAGGGAGAGGTCCATGTCGGCGAACCTTAAATCGGTTATCGAAAGCCTGATCTTCGTTTCCGAGCTGCCGATCACGCTGGATAAGCTCTGCACGGTACTTGAAGAACACGAACGGCCGGAGATCAGGGAAGCAGTGGCAGCCCTGGTTGAGGAATACCGGCAAGCCACCCGGGGAATTGTCCTGGAAGAGGTGGCGGGGGGATACCAGTTCCGCAGCCGTCCCGAAAATGCCGATTACCTGCGCCGGCTCACCAAAAGCAAAACCGTGAAGTTCAGCCAGTCTGCCCTTGAGACCCTCGCCATCATAGCCTATCGCCAGCCGATCACCCGGGCCGAGATCGAATACCTGCGCGGTGTTGATTCTGGCGGGGTGGTAAAAAACCTGCTGGAGAAGAAACTGCTGAAGATCCTCGGCAAGAAGGACATTCCCGGCAAGCCGTTGATCTATGGCACGACGCGTGAATTTCTCGAATTGTTCAACCTCAAAGACCTCTCGAGTCTGCCCTCACTGAAGGAGATCCAGGAACTGGTGTCCAATGATGTCTTCGCTGCCCAGCAGGACCTGCCGTTGGAGGATTACTCTTCGCCGGAATAGCCGCCAGGTGAACAGGTCAGGCTGGTTGATTGCCGGCAGGTGTGGTACTATTCTTTTGCCTTATCTCTTCCTGAGACCTCAAGATTATGACCACTGGAGGCGCCATGATTCGTCAGCCGGCAGTAGCAGGTCAGTTCTACTCCGATGATTCAGAAAAACTACGCGGCCAGCTAAAGGCAATGGTAACCTTGGAACCGGTCAGGGACAAGGTTCTTGGGGTAATCTCCCCCCACGCCGGCTATCTCTATTCCGGAGCCGTAGCCGGCAAGCTTTTCGGCAAGTCCAAGTGCCAAAAACAGTGGTCATCCTTGGCCCCAACCACCATGGAATTGGTGCCGGGGCTGCCATCTTTGCCGAAGGCAACTGGCAGACCCCCCTTGGCCAGACCACGGTTAACAGCTCACTTGCCGCCCTGATCAAGACTCACGTCCCTTTGGTGGAAGACGATGCCAAAGCCCATCTCTTGGAACACTCCCTTGAAGTCCAACTCCCTTTTCTCCAGTTTATCAGGCCTGATGTAACCATTGTCCCGCTTAGCCTCGGTTTTGGCGACTATAAAAGCTGCCAGCAGCTGGGCTTCGGTATTGCCGCTGCCATCAGGGAATACGGTCACGATGTCCTGATTGTTGCCAGCTCCGATATGTCCCACTATGAATCGGCGGCGCAGGCAAAAAAGAAGGATGAGCAGGCGATCACAGAAGTGCTGGCCCTGAATCCTGAGGGCCTGTTGCAGGTATGCCGGCAAAAGGACATTACCATGTGCGGTGTTGTGCCGGCGACGGTCATGCTCGTTGCGGTCAAGGAACTGGGAGCGACCAAGGCTCGACTGCTGCAGTACACAACCAGTGGCGATATAACCGGCGACAATCGCCAGGTCGTCGCCTATGCAGCACTGACGGTCAGTTGAATGGATGTCATCACCACCCACGTTAATGCCGATTTCGATTGTCTCGGGGCAATGGTCGCGGCAAAGAAGCTCTACCCTGAAGCGCTGATGGTTTTTTCCGGTGCCCAGGAAAAGAGCATGCGCGACTTCTTTATCAAATCCACCGGCTATGCCCTCAACTTTACCCGCCTTAAAGACCTGGACCTGAACCAGGTAACGCGACTGATCCTGGTTGATTGCCAGCATTCCTCCCGCATCGGCAGATTTGCCGAGATTCTCAACCGGCCCGGCCTGGAAATCCACATCTACGACCATCATCCCGAATCATCGGGGGATATAGCGGCCACCGGCGGCCTGATCCGCATCAGCGGTTCTTCCACCACCATCCTGACCGGCCTTTTGCGGGAAAAGGGGATTGAAGTAAGTGGTACCGAGGCGACGCTGATGATGCTCGGCATCTATGAGGATACGGGAAGCCTGATTTTTCCCTCCACGACTCCGGAGGATTACCATGCGGCGGCGTGGCTTCTGGAACACGGGGCAAGCCTCAATACCGTTGCCGATTTCGTCACCCAGGAGCTTACCGCAGAGCAGGTCTCCTTGCTCAACGACCTGCTCAAGTCATTGAAGACGACGGATCTGCATGGGGTTGAGGTCTCCATCGCCCATGCTGCGGTGGATTATTACATCGGCGACATTGCCGTGCTGGCCCACATGATGCGGGATATGGAAAATCTGGAGGCCCTGTTCATCGTTGTCGGTATGGGCAGTCGGGTTTATATTGTCGCCAGAAGTCGAATCCCGGAAGTGGATGTGAGTGCCATCCTCCACGAATTCGGTGGCGGCGGCCATGCCTCTGCCGCTTCGGCAACCATTCGCGATCTGACCGACATTCAGGTCCTTGAGAAGCTTGAAGGGGTGCTGCGGGCGAGGGTGAACCCGCGGCGGGTTGCTGGAGACATCATGTCTTCACCGGTAAAAACCATTTCCTCCACTGCAACCATTGGCGAAGCCAGGGAGCTGCTGACCAGGTACAACGTCAATGCCCTGCCGGTGATCAAGGCCGGTCAGGTGGTCGGCATAATTTCCCGCCGCATTGTGGAAAAATCCGTCTATCACAACCTGGGTCATGTGCCGGTGACCGACTATATGCATTCCGAGTTCATGACTGCCGGGCCTGCCACAAAAATAAAGGATATCCAGGAGTACATGATAGGCCAGGACCGCCGTCTGGTGCCCGTTCTCGATGATGGTCAACTGCTGGGAGTGGTAACCCGCACCGATGTGCTTCGTTACATACACAGCGGCGAGGCTCTGTACGACCTTGCCCGCAATGCCATGCCCCTGCGCAGCAAGGAAGTCAGAGGGCTGATGAGCAAGCATCTTTCGCCCCGCGCCTTGCAGGTTCTGCATGACCTGGGAATGGTGGGTGACCGGCTGGATGTGCCGGTTTTTGCGGTGGGTGGCTTTGTCCGGGACCTGCTGATGAACGTGGAAAACCTGGACATGGATGTGACGGTGGAGGGGGACGGAATTCTCTATGCCGAGACATTCGCCGCCCAGTTTGGTTGCCGGGTCAAAAGCCACGATAAGTTCGGCACGGCGGTGATCGTTTTTCCAGACGGCTTAAAGGTGGACGTGGCCAGTACCCGCCTGGAATACTACGTTTCGCCGGGGGCGCTGCCCACCGTGGAGCGCTCGTCCCTGAAGATGGATCTCTATCGACGGGATTTTACCATCAATACCCTGGCCATCAGGCTTAATGAATCCGACTTCGGCATCATGCTCGATTTCTTCGGCGCCCAGCGGGATCTGCATGACCGGGTGATCCGGGTCCTGCACAACCTGTCCTTTGTGGAAGACCCGACCCGGGTCTTTCGCGCCATTCGCTTTGAGCAGCGGCTGAATTTTACCATAGCCAAGCATTCGGAAAATCTGATCAAGAATGCAGTGAAGATGGATTTTCTTGAGAAACTTGGCGGCAAGCGGCTCCTGACCGAGCTGGTTTATATCCTGCGCGAGAAAGAGCCCATCAAAGCCATTGAACGGATGGCGGCTTTCGGTCTGTTGAGGTTCATACATCCTGACCTGCAGCTGGCGGCGGGAACCCGAGCTATCCTGGAAGAAGCGCGCAAGATAATTTCCTGGTTTGACCTGCTGTTTCTGGGCCGTTCTTTCGAACGGTGGGTGGTATATTTTCTTGCTCTGACCGAATCCTTGACCAACGACCAGTTATGGGGCACCTGCACCAGGTTGTCAGTAAACGAGCATTACCGCGAACAGCTCTTTGAGATGCGCCGTCAGGGAGAGGAAGTGCTGGCGGCCATGGAGAAAAAAGTCGCTCGGTCCGGCAGCATGGCCAGGAGCGACATCTATTTTCAGTTGAATAGCCTGCCGGTGGAAATACTGCTCTATCTGATGGCCAAGACCGGCAGTGAAGAGGTGCGGAAATGCATCTCTCTTTATTTTACCCAGCTGCAGAATATCCACTGTCTTATCACCGGACATGACCTGAAAAGACTAAAGGTCCCGCCCGGGCCCCAGTATCGCAAGCTTCTTGACCAGGTGCTGAAGGCGCGACTGGACGGTAACGTGGCCAGCCGGGAAGACGAACTGGAACTGGTACGTCAAAAGCTGGGAAAACTGTAGCAATTTTGCAACACCACCGGCAAATCACGTTCTTCATTTCAAGTGCTGTTAATCACAGAAAAAACCCCTTCCCCAGTGTAGATTGAGTAGCATATTAACCATGGTTATGGACGCAAGGCATTTCATAGCTAAAACCAAGATCTCCTCCTGTTAATGTGTAAAATCAGCATGTTAATGGTTGGATAGTGACTTTTTCCTGAAATGGCCTGGATATTGCTGTTAAACAGGTTGTTTTGGGCGAAAGGTTGTGGGGAAAACTGTGAAAAAACAAAGACTTTTAATATTTATTCTGGCTGCAATCCTTGTTGCAACAGCTGCCATCCCCTGCTTTGCAGCGGAAGATGCTTATCGTGCTGAAAAAACCCCCTGTAAGGACATTTTGAAAAGCTCTGTATATGGCGGGCTGGCTGGAACCCTGGTTGGTGCTGCCATGCTTGCCTTTACCCGAAAGCCGGGAGATCATCTGGATCGCATGGCAGTTGGTGCCGCAGCCGGTGCGCTGATGGGTGCAGGCTACGGTGTGGTCAAAACCACCCGTTCCCTGGTGGAAGTGGAAGACGGAAACGTGAAGTTTGCCATGCCGACCATTATGCCAGACATCAAGGAAACCAACTCCAAGGGACAAACACCTATCATAGTTATGGCGGAATTTCTTCGAGGAACTTTCTGACAGTTTGCAGGAGGGGAATGCAGGTGTTTGATCAGGGGACCAGTTGTGGCCCCCTTTTTTATTCCGTAACTTCCCGTATCGAAAGTTCGATGCCGTCCATGAGCAGTTTCATTTCTGCCAGAGAGACTGACAGCGGGGGGAAGACAACGATGATGTTGCCAAGGGGGCGGAGAAAGAGCCCGTGTTTTCGGGCAATCCTGCAAACCTGCACTCCGATGCGCTCTTCCCAGTGATAGCTGTCCTTTGTCTTTTTATCTCTGACCAGTTCAATGCCGCCGATCAATCCTTCCTGACGGACATCACCCACATGGGCCAGAAATTTTAGGGCCTCGAGCCTGTTTTTCAGATAGTCAATCTTGGGCTGCATGTTTTCCAGCAGCTGCTCCTGGTCGAAGAGATCCAGGCTGGCCAGGGCCGCGGCGCAGGCAATCGGGTTGCCGGTAAAGGTGTGGCCGTGGAAAAAGGTCTTCAGCTCGCTGTAGGCGCCGAGGAAGGCGTCGTAGACCTTCCTGGTGGTGAGGGTCGCGGCAAGCGGCAGGTAGCCTGCGGAGATACCCTTGGAAAAAGCCATGATGTCCGGGGTGACCCCTTCCTTGTCGCAGGCGAACATGGTGCCGGTCCGGCCGAAGCCTACGGCGACCTCGTCCGCAATCATCAGCACGTCGAAATGGTCACACAATTCGCGCACCCGCCGGACAAAACCCTCGGGCTGGACGATCATGCCACCCGCGCCCTGGACCAGCGGCTCGATGACCAGGCCGGCAAGTTCGTGTGCGTGAAGTGCCATCAGCCGCTCCAGTTCCTTCAGGCAGAGCATGCCGCAGCGTGGCGCTGTCCGCTCGCTTGACATGGCGCAGCGGTAGCAGTAGGGGGAGGGCGCCTTGATGGTGGGGAAGAGCAGTGGGGCAGTAGACTTCGTGATAGATGTCGATCCCGCCGACGCTCATGGCGCCGACCGTGTCGCCGTGGTAGGCGTTGTTGAAGGAGATGAACTTGGTCTTTTGGCTGTGGCTCCCCCCAAGGTGCTGCTGGTACTGGAAGGCCATCTTGACGGCGATTTCCACAGCGGTGGAGCCGTTGTCGGAGTAGAACACCTTGTTTAGTCCCGGCGGGGTGATCTCCACCAGGCGCTTGGCGAGCAGGGCGGCCTGGTCGTTGGCCAGCCCGAGCAGGGTGGAATGTTCCAGCCGGTCCACCTGCGCCTTGATCGCCTCGTTGATCTCCGGCTTGCAATGGCCGTGGACATTGGTCCAGACGGCGGCGACGCCGTCCAGGTAGCGGTTGCCCTCGCTAGTCGATCAGCTAGGACCCTTCGCCCCGCTCGATGACGATGCGGGGCTCCGCCTCCCATTCCCTCATCTGGGTGAACGGGTGCCAGACGTATTTGCGGTCGTACTCCTGGAGTGTCTTGGTGTCGTATTACATCTCCCTATGCTTCAGTCTGCGTCAAGGCCGATCTCGCGCAGCATGATGGCCGTGGCCGGGTCTCTGGTCAAGCTAGCGACCACATTTTCCACACGCGGCGTGCTGGTCGTGGCCTCCGGGCTGCGGGGGAATACCCCAGCAGCGGCGCGCCCGGACAGGGAGGCCAGCATGTGTGGAGCGTATTCTTCCGCCTGATCGGGCAGGGCGGGGTAATTGTTGACGATGATCCCTTTGACGGGGATGCCCAGTTGCCTGGCGCAGAAGGTGGTGAGAAGGGTATGGTTGACCGTGCCCAGGTTGGGCCGGGCAACGACGACAATGGGCAGGCCCAGGTGATTGATCAGGTCGGCAGTCAACAGTCCGCCGGCCAGGGGGACCATCAGTCCGCCGGCCCCTTCGACGATGACAAAATCGTACCTGGCCGCCAGCCGCTGGAAAGCTGCCTTTATTGCGGCAAAATCGATGCGGACCTTGTCATGTTCGGCGGCCACTGAAGGTGCCACCGGTTCACGCAACAGGTAGGGGCAGATAGTCGGCATCGTCTCCATGGGTGCCCGCAGCCCATGCAAGCAGCTCTGCATCCTCGGAGACCAGTTTCCCGCCCACCTCGGGGCAGCCGCTGGTGACGGGTTTCATGACCCCGACAGATAAGCCTTTCCTGCAGAGGAGCCGGGCGATGGCTGCGAGACAATGGTCTTGCCGACACCGGTATCGGTGCCGGTGATAAAATTGCCTTTTCCGCCATGGCGTTATCCTCTCCCCGTGCACAAGTCATCGACTACCGTCCACGTAACCTATTCGCAGCAGCTCGCCGGCGAAAGTTCCAGGTCCTTGAGCATCTGCCAGTCTTCCTCTGCCGCCCGGCCGGTGGTGGTCAGGTAGTTGCCGATCATGGTGCCGCTGGCGCCGGCAAAAAAGATCCAGGACTGCAGGTCGCGCAGGTTCTTCTCCCGGCCGCCGCAGACCGAGATCCGTTTGTCAGGGAGAATCATGCGGAACAAGGCAATGGTATGCAGGCACTCCATGGGGGTGATGTTCTGCGCATCCTCCATCCTGGTGCCCGCAATGGCGTTGAGGAAATTGATTGGCACCGAGTCCACATCCAGTTCCCGCAGGGTGAAAGCCATCTCCACCCGTTGGGCTGCGCTCTCGCCAAGGCCGAAGATGCCGCCGCAGCAGACCTTCAGCCCGGCCTTCTTGGCGACCCGCACCGTCTCCACATCCTCCTCGTAGTCATGGGTGGTGCAGACATTGGGGAAAAAACTGCGGGCAGTCTCCAGGTTGTGGTGGTAGGTCTCCACCCCGGCTTCCTCAAGGGCGCCTGCAGTTTCCTGGTCGATGATCCCAGGGAACAGGAGGGGGTAATGCCGGTTTCCTTCCGGATGCGGCGACCGCGTTGCAGGATCCTGCTCCAGTTCTTCCCCCTTATTAATAGTGGTGCCGCTGGTAATGATACCGTAACAGGAGGAGCCTTTTTTTTCAGCCTCCTTGGCGCAAGCCACCATGCGCTCTTCATCGACCAGCGGATAGACCGGGGCATCGGTTTTGTGGTGGGCCGACTGGGCGCAGAAAGCGCAGTTTTCAGGGCAGCGGCCGGATTTCGCGTTGATGATGGAGCAAAGAAACACCTTGTCTCCGACGAAATGCTCCTTGATGCGGTTGGCAGCGCAGAACAGTGAAAACAGCTCTGAACCCTGGATTTGAACGAGTGCCAGCGCTTCTTCAGGGGTGATGATGTGGCCGGCGACAATACGATGCTGCAATGTTTCAAGATTCAGTTCCATCTGCTTACCTCCGGCTCATGGATTACCATAGCTGGATAGAGCTTGTCAACCATGTTTCAAGTTGAGGTTGACGAGGGCTGTGTATTCAAATGTATGTGGGGGAAAAATGACAAATAAATAAGGCCGCTCACTTGGGGTGAACGGCCTTAGAGGGAGAGGCTATGCTTTCTTGGCTTTAACGGGAGTCTTGGCTTTTTTCTGGGTGGAAGCCGGCTTTGCGGCGGCCTTGCTGGCTGCCGGCTTGGCTGCCTTTTCAGGGGCCTCGGTTTTTGCCTTTATTTTGGCAGCCCTGACGGCCCTGGCTTTGGCAAGATTGTCGGCCAGGCCGCGATCCTGGGCCATTTTTCTCCTGGCCTCAGAGAAATTTTTGGCAGTCAAGGCCTGACTGCTGGGAATACCGAACTGTTTCCTGTATGCCCCCGGCTTCATGCCGTGAACCTGGGCCAAATGTCGGGCAAGGGTTTTCATGCCGGTTTTGCCGCAGATCATGCAGGATACCTGGTCGGGCTGGAATGCTTTTTTAAGGGAGATGGCAGGTGTTTTGGGTTCAGGCTGCTCTGTTGATTCTGCCGGTGTTTCAAGCTGCTGCAGTGCCGCATGAACTTTCTGTAGTTCCGTAAGTAGTTCTTCACTGGACATTTCAGAAACTGAGGCGTGTGAAGAAACAATGCTGGCTGTCAGTTCCAGTAAGGTTGAGGCCATGTTTACTCCTCCTTGTTCAAGATAAAAGAAAGTTTATTCAATGTTTTTATATTTAACTATATTATTTTTCTAAATCAAGTAAATAAATTACCAAGTTCTAAAATAAAAAACCGTTGACTGTTCAGACACATATCTGCTAATTTTGGTCGTCTTTTTAATAATGTGTAGCGCTGGTAAGGGAACTGTTTTATGGCAATGATCAAGATAGATGAACAAAGATGTAAGGGATGTGGCTTGTGCACCACAGCTTGTCCCCATAGTCTTATAGTCTTATGTGAAAAGATAAATCATCAAGGATATACTCCCGCCCGGATAACTTCATCTGATAAGTGCATCGGTTGTGCTCTCTGTGCTGAAATCTGTCCTGACGTTGCTATTGTTGTTTTCAAATAACTGTCTCTGTCTGTTAACTCAACTGACTGAAGGTTCACTGAGAGGTTTGATTCTCAGCTTTTCTCTGTGATCTTTTCATATTGTTCATCTGCTGATTGGAGGTAGGTTTGGCTAAGCGTCTTTTTGTGAAGGGAAACGAGGCCGTGGCTATGGCGGCAATAGAGGCAGGCTGCCGCTATTATTTCGGTTACCCCATTACTCCCCAAAGTGATATCCCCGAGTACCTGTCCCGCGAGTTGCCCCGCCTTGGCGGTGAATTTATTCAGGCAGAGAGCGAAATCGCCTCCATCAACATGCTCCTTGGGGCTTCGGCAACCGGCGTGCGCGCCATGACCTCGTCATCAAGTCCTGGTATCTCCCTGAAGCAGGAGGGAATCTCCTACATGGCCGGCTCAGAACTGCCCGGCGTCATCGTCAATATCTCCCGTTCCGGCCCCGGTCTTGGAGGCATCGATGCTTCCCAGGCCGATTATTTCCAGTCGGTAAAAGGCGGCGGTCATGGTGGTTATCACATCGTTGTTCTTGCTCCGGCATCGGTGCAGGAGATGTATGATCTAACCATGCTCGCTTTTGACCTGGCCGATATCTACCGGATGCCGGCCATGGTACTTGCCGACTCGGTTATCGGTCAGATGAAGGAAGCCCTTACCGCCAACAGCAGGCCGGTCCGAGATCTGCCGGCGAAGGATTGGGCGGTACGCGGCAAAGGAAAAGATG
Organism: uncultured delta proteobacterium; assembly: GCA_963780945.1. GTDB lineage: Bacteria > Desulfobacterota > Desulfuromonadia > Geobacterales > Geobacteraceae > Geotalea. Next base: position 22,409 of record CAWAFF010000054.1, read on the forward strand.
AACAGCGCGTTGTGAAATCGCTTTTCCTTGGCGATGGGGAGCTGGAAGCCCACAACTGGAAGCTTCATGCAAAATATCAGGTGCTGAAGGAACAGGAGACCCGTTGGGAGGAATACGAGACTGCTGACGCCAAATTGCTGGTCACCGCCTTCGGTTCCACGGCCCGAATAGCCAAGACCGCCATCATGATGGCTCGTGAAGCAGGACTGAAGGTGGGACTGCTGCGACCCATAACCCTCTTTCCCTTTCCGGAGAAGGCACTCCTGGCCCAGACGGAAAAGTGCAAAAAGGTGCTGGTAATGGAGCTTAACACCGGCCAGATGGTGGAGGATGTTCGTCTCTCGGTTGCCAAAGATGCCGAAGTCCATTTTTACGGCCGACCTCCTGGTGCCGGATCACTGCCTACTCCAGAAGAGCTGCTGGAACAGATTAAACACGTTCTAAGTTCGAAGTTCTAAGTTCTAGGTTTAAAAACACTTCAAATTTTAGGTAGATTTATTGATTCATCGAGAACGTAGAACGTAGAACGTAGAACCGATTTTTTAAGCGAGGTTTTATGCAACAGGTATTTAAACGACCGATCAGTCTGAAAGACGTGCAGACCCACTTCTGCCCAGGTTGCCATCATGGTACGATCCATCGACTGGTTGCCGAGATGTTGGACAAGTTTGCAGTACAGGAGCGGACCATCGGCGTTGCGTCGGTCGGCTGTTCGGTGTTTCTTTACGGCTATTTCGATGTGGACGTTGTCGAAGCTCCACACGGCCGGGCTGCAGCGGTTGCCACCGGGGTGAAGCGCGCCAAGCCGGAAAACTTTGTCTTCACCTATCAGGGGGATGGTGACCTGGCAGCCATCGGTACTGCTGAAATTATCCATGCTGCCAACCGCGGTGAAGACATCACGGTCTTTTTTGTCAACAACACCACTTACGGCATGACTGGCGGCCAGATGGCACCGACGACACTGGTCGGACAGAAGACCTCCACCTCGCCCTATGGCAGAAATCAGGCCAAGGATGGCGCGCCCATAAGAATGGCCGAACTGCTGGCACAACTGGAAGGGGTTGCTTTTTCCGCCCGGGTGGCGGTGAATTCTCCAAAAAACTTGATGGATGCGAAACGACAGATCAGCAAGGCATTCCAATACCAGGTCGAGGGAAAGGGATTCTCCTTCGTTGAGATTCTTTCCGCCTGCCCGACCAATTGGGGCATGAATCCGCTTGCTGCCAACGAACGGGTTGGGACTGAAATGTGCGACTATTTCCATCTGGGTGTCTTCAAGAACGTGGCGAATTTATAGAAGGGGAATCCATGCGACAAGATGTTTTCATATCGGGATTTGGCGGCCAAGGTGCGCTTCTGGCCGGTAACCTGCTTGCCTATGCTGCCATCATCGAAGGTAAAAATGTTTCCTTTTTCCCCTCCTATGGCGTCGAAAAACGTGGTGGTGCAGCCATGTGTACGGTTGTTATTGCCGACGGAGAGGTGGGCTCACCCATTATCGGCTCACCTTCCTTCATGATTGTGCTGAACCAGCTATCACTGGATAAATACGGGGCAAAGGTCAAGCCGGGTGGGGTGTGTATTGTCAACATCCAGCCTGGTGACTCTGGAAAACTTTTCTCGTGATGACATCAAGGTTATTCCGGTTGCCATGAACGATATTGCCATGGAACTGGGTGACCCAAGAATGGTTAACATGGTGGCGCTTGGCGCCTATATAGAAAAATCAGGAGTGGTCTCAGTTGCTTCCCTTGAGGAGGGGCTCAGGGAGGTCCTCCCGGAGCGAAACCATCGTTTCATTCCAGCTAACATCAAAGCCATTGCAGCAGGGGCTTTAGCTGCCAAACTTGTGTGAGCTGATAATTCAGGCATCTAAATAGCATTACCGTCTCGGTTTTTCTCTCCAGCACCTTGGCTTCCGAGCCACGTCCCTGGGCTAGCTTTTTGCCGACCCAGTCCCTCCAGATTATAGATTTATAATCATTAATAACCTTTACAGACCCCTGTCAAGGATGTAAAAAAATGAGTTCCGGTTAAGCGGGCTGCTCTCTCACGAGGAGCCGGGGCTTAACCGGGCAGCGCTCGTAAATGGGGTAAGTTGTGATAATCAAAAAAATGTTGCTTTTTACGGCTCTTCTGGGCCTGTTCCTCTCCGGCTGTGCCACCTACGCCGACCTCCCCGACGGCACAGTCAAGTCCATAAACGGCAAGCAGGCCGCCGATCCCTTCGCCGCCGTCGTGCAACGGGAGATCCTGGCGGCGCCCACCGTTGAGGCCGGTGCCTCACCAACTCACCCTCCGTCGACTATGTCATCGGCACTAACGACGTCCTCTTTATCAATATCAACGGCAAACCGGAATTTTTCACCGCTCCGACAGGAATCAGCAGCAGCAAAATTCAGGGAAGCCGGGTGGACGGTAACGGCCATGTGAACATTCCCCTGGTCGGCCAGGTGGCGGTGGCGGGACTTACTCTTTCCCAGGCCCAGGCCCGCATCCAGGAGGCGCTTCGCAAATATCTCGCCGATCCATGGGTAGTGGTGGAAGTGGCTGAGTACAAGAGCCAGCCCCTCTACCTCCTCGGCCAATTTCGTGCTTCCGGCACCTACTACATGGACCGGCCTCTCACCCTGGTCCAGGGGGTCGCCCTCGGTAACGGTTTCGACAGCGCCGCCAACCTTCGGGGAGCCCGGCTCAGCCGAGGGAACCGGATACTGCCGGTGGATGTCTACGATCTCCTCACCCGGGGGGATGCGGGGCAGAACATCTGGCTCCAGCCGGGGGATACCATTTACATTCCCGACAACAAGACCCAGCAGGTGTTCATCTTCGGTGCAGTGAAGAAACCGGGCCCCATTCCCATGCCAACCTCGGGACTCAATCTGGCCCAGGCCATCGCCAGCGCTGAACTGCGTGAGATCGGCTACAACTTCCGCCACGTCCGGATCATCCGCTCCCTCTCCACCACCCGTGGCGAACTGCTGGTGGTGGATTTCGATAAAGTGCTCAGGGGAGAGGCGCTGCCGATGCAGCTCCAGGAAGGGGACATCGTCTATGTGCCGAAGAGCGCCCTGGGCAACTGGAACGACGCCATCAACGAAATACTGCCGTCGTTGCAGGCTATAAGCGCCATCCTGGAACCCTTCGTCCAGGTTAAGTTCCTGACCGACAATTAAAAGCAGTTTTTACACTCGAAACCCATAACTGGATTTGAAATGAACCCCACAGTACAACTGCCGCCCCTCCAGCCGAACCAGCCTCAGGAAGTCCACCTTTCCGATTACATCAACGTAATCATGCGCCGGCGACGGACTTTTCTGATCGCTTTTGGTGTGGTCTTTCTCGGCATCGCCATCTATACCTTCGCCATGCGGCCGATCTATGAAGCGACTGCCACTCTCTACGTCAAGGATGACAATGCGAAAAGGGGCGGGTTGGGCGAGCTTGCACTCCTGAACGGCAACAATTCCATCGATGCGGAAATTGAGATCATCAAATCCCGCACCATCGCCGAACAGGTAGTGAGAAGACTCCACCTGGACTGGCAGGTGGATGACGTATCACCGCGGCTGTCCCATAAAGATCCTGGGGTTTACTTCCACGGCTGAAAAACCGTCCTATACCGTGACCCTCACCGGCACCGACAACTTCACGGTCAAGAACGCTGACGGCAAGGCCCTCGGCAACGGCCGAAGCGGGACCCTGTTCCAGTCGCCGGGGTTGACCCTTCTGCTCCAGATCCAGGGGAAGGAAGGGGACAGCTTAAAGCTGAAACAGCTCCATTTCAACGGCACGGTCGCCGGCCTGCGGAACAAAATCAGGGCCACAGAGGTGGGGAAAAAGACCAATATCATCCGCATCGCCTACAGCAGTATTAACCCTGAGCTTTCCCGCGACGTGGTCAATGCCATGGTCCAGGCTTACCTTGATCAGAGCATCGCCTTCAAGACCGAAGAGGCGAGCCGCACCGTCAATTTTGTTGAAGATCAACTGAAGGGGATCAAGGATGAGCTGAACAAGTCCGAGTCGGACCTTCAGGGATACAAAAGCTCGGTCGGGATGGTAAGGCTCGACACCGAGGCGGAAGAGCTGATCAAGAAATTCTCCGACATGGAAACTGAGCGGGCGATGATCGGCATGCAGCGAAAGCAGCTGGAGTTTGCACTGGCGTCCCTCAACGACAGCTTGTCCCGGGGGAGGACCTATTCACCGGCAGTCATGAAGGAAGACCCTCTGGTGGCCGGGATGGCATCCCGTTTAGCCGAACTGGAGGTACAGAAGCGGGCGCTGCTGGTGGAGTACACCAGGGATCACCCTTCGGTCAAAACCGTCCAGGGACAGATAGACGAGGTGCAGCGGAAGATCCAGGCCACCTATGAAACGGGCCTGAAGAACATAACCCGGCAGGAGTCGGACATCACCCGTCGACTGGCCGGCTACGAGGGCAATCTGCGCCAGCTCCCGGCCGCCGAGCGCGACCTGGCCCGCTACATGCGACTGGCCAAGGTCAACGCCGACATCTACACCTTCCTCCTCAGAAAGCACGAAGAGGCCCGCATCGCCAAGGCCTCCACCATCAGCAACATCAACATTGTCGATCCGGCCATCACCCCGGATAACCCGGTCAAACCCCAGAAGAAGAAAAACCTCCTGCTCGGTCTCCTGGTGGGCTGCATGATCGGAGTTGGCCTGGCCTTCTTCCAGGAGTATCTGGACGACACCATTAAAGATGCCGAAGAGGCAAAGCGGCTTCTCGGTTGGCCGGTGCTTGCAATTATCCCGTGCATACCCAATACGTCAAAATCCAAAAAGTCCGCCCATCACCTACTGATAAGCCGGTGGGAGCCGAAATCCATAGTCGCCGAATCATTCCGCAGCCTGCGCTCCGGCATCCATTTTTCCTCAGTCAATCGCGAGAAAAAATTGATTCTTGTCACCAGTGCCTTTCCCGGGGAAGGCAAAACGACAATCGCCGCCAACCTGGCCATCACCCTTAATCAGGTCGGCTCAAAGGTCCTCATCATTGACTGCGACCTGCGCCGATCGAGCCTCCACGAGAAATTCGACCACAGCAAAAGTCCAGGATTGACCGAGCTTGTGGCAGGTGATGTAGCATTTGCCAGCTGCATCCATAATACGGACATAGCCGGGCTCGACTTTATCAGTGCCGGTGTCACGCCGCCAAACCCCGCCGAGCTTCTTGGTTCTGAATCCATGGCCAACTTCGTTGCCGAACAGCGGCTGCACTACGATTTCATCATCCTGGATGCTCCGCCGACACTTGCCGTTACCGATGCCGCCATGCTGACGATCATGTCCGATCTGGTTGTCCTGGTGCTAGGTGCCGGAGACGTGCCACGCAAGGCTGCAATCCGCGTGCGCGAGATCCTAGCAATACGTAACGGCTGAAGCGAAAAAAGGAG